>NZ_WBKS01000003.1:0-136198 GCF_008868145.1 Micromonospora sp. AMSO1212t | reverse complement strand
GATGTTGGCGGCCGAATCGGGGATCGTCAACGCCGTCTACTTCATGATCGACGGGTGTGGGGGTGGGGTGGGACCAGGAGCGCGGGCAGGGGCGGCTAGGTGGGGAGCGTCGCGGGTGGGGTTGTCGCAGCTGCTCGTGGTGCTCGACCGCGCGCCACGCGTCAGGTGCCAATGTGCGGCGGGCCGCGGAATCCGACCGAAGGACCGGCTTGACAGCCTGATCATCGCTTAGGTTAGCCTAACCTCCGTGACGAGCAGAACGGTGCGAGCCGACGGCTTGAGCGGCAGCGACCTGCGGCTGGGCTACCACGGCACGACGGTGGTGCACGACGCCGCCATCACTCTTCGGCCCGCGGCCGTGACCGCGTTGGTCGGCCCGAACGGCAGCGGCAAGTCGACGCTGCTGCGCGGGCTGGCCCGCCTGCACCCGCTGGAGCACGGCGAGATCGTGCTGGCCGACGGCACGCCGGCCCGGGCGCTGTCCGCCCGGGACTTCGCCCGCCGGGTCACGCTGCTCGCGCAGAGCCGACCCACCCCCAGCGGGGTGACGGTGCGCGACGTGGTCGGGTACGGCCGGCACCCGTACCGTCAGCGGTGGCGCGCGAACGACCTCGACGGACCGGCCGCGATCGACCGGGCCATGCGGGTGACGGGCGTCGACGCGATGGCCGGCCGGCCGGTCGACGAGCTGTCCGGCGGCGAGCTGCAACGGGTCTGGCTGGCCACCTGCCTGGCTCAGGACACCGCGATCCTGCTGCTGGACGAGCCGACCACGTTCCTGGACCTGCGCTACCAGGTGGAGATCCTCGACCTGATGCGCGAACTCGCCGACACCGCCGGCGTCGCCGTCGGTGTGGTGCTGCACGACCTCAACCAGGCGGCCGCCGTCGCCGACCAGGTCGTGCTCCTGCACGAAGGCCGGGTCCGCGGTGCCGGCACGCCGCACGAGGTGTTCACCGAGGCGGCGCTCACCGAGGCGTACGGCATCCGCGTCGAGGTGACGGTCGACCCGGTCACCAACCTGCTCTCCACTCGTCCCGTCGGCCGGCACACGACCCGCGTCTGCGCCTGACCGACTCCTGCCCACAGAAGAGAAACCGATGTTGCGTACCCGTCTGACCCTGCTCGCCGCCGCCGCGGCCAGCGCGCTGCTGATCGCCGGCTGCGGCACCACCGAGGAGCCCGCCGCCGCACCGTCCCCCTCCGACGCCGCGTCCACCGGCCCGGTCACCGTCACCGACAGCCGGGGCAAGACCATCACCCTCAAGAGCCCCGCCACCAAGGTCGTCGGCCTGGAGTGGGGCGAGGTCGAGATGCTCGTCGGTCTCGGCGTGATGCCGGTCGGCGTGGCCGACCCCAAGGGGTACGCCACCTGGGTGACCGCCGCCCCGCTCGACGCGGGCGTCAAGGACGTCGGCACCCGGGGCGAGCCGAGCGTCGACTCGATCGTCGCCCTCCAGCCGGACCTCGTGGTGATGGAGGCCGAGCGCGGCTCCGCCGTCGTCACCCAGCTGGAGAAGTACGTCCCGGTGCTGGTCACCAAGGGCAGCGACGCCTCCGACAACATCGGCCGGATGCGCGCGGACCTGAAGATGATCGCCACCGCGACCGGCCGGACCGCGCAGGCGGACAAGCTGCTCGCCGACTTCGACGCCGCGCTCGCCGACGGCAAGAAGAAGATCGCCGACGCCGGGGCGGCCGGCAAGCAGTTCGCCATCGCCGACGGCTGGAAGGAGGGCAGCACCGTCTCGATCCGGATGTTCGGCCAGGGCGCGTTCGTCTCCCAGCTCGGCATCCAGCTCGGCCTCAAGAACGCCTGGACCGGCAAGACCGACGAGATGTGGGGCCTGGGCCAGACCGACGTCGAGGGCATGAACGTCCTCAAGAGCCAGGACCTGCACTTCTTCTACAACGCCTCGGACGGCAACGACGTGTTCGCCGACGGCCTCGCCGGCAACGCGATCTGGCGCTCCCTGCCGTTCGTCCAGCAGAACAAGCTGCACAAGATGCCCAACGGCATCTGGACGTTCGGCGGCACGCTGTCCGCCAAGCAGTACATCGACGAGCTGGTCAAGGTCTACACGGCTTGAGCGCGATGACCGCCCCCGCCCCGCCGGGGCCGGCCACCCGGCCGGCCCCGGTCGGGCCGCCGCCCGCCCGGCGCAGCCGCGTCGCCGGCGCGTTCACCCTCGCCGCGGCGCTGCTCGTCGCGATCACCGCGGTGCACCTCACCCAGGGCACGTCGTCGGTGGGGGCGCTGGACCTGCTCCGGCTGCTCACCGGCGGCGACGACGAGGCCGCCCGGGTGCTCGTCGCCTCCCGCCTGCCCCGGCTGCTCACCGGCCTCGCCGTCGGCGTCGCGCTCGGTTTCGCCGGTGCCGCGCTGCAGTCGACCACCCGCAACCCGCTCGCCTCGCCGGACACGCTCGCGGTGAACGCGGGCGCGCACCTGGCGATCGTCTCCACCGCCGCGTTCGGGATCGCGCTGCCGGCGCTGCCCTCGGGCGGCCTGGCGTTCTGCGGCGGCCTCGCCGCCGCCTCCCTGGTCATGCTGCTCTCGGCCGGCGGCCAGGCCGCCACCACCCGGCTCATCCTCGCCGGCTCGGCCACCGCGATGGCGCTGGCCTCGGTGACCATGCTGATCCTGCTGCTGTTCGAGCAGTCCACCATCGGCCTGTTCGCCTGGGGCAACGGCTCGCTCGTGCAGGGCGACCTGGTCGCGTTCACCCAGCTCGCCCCCGTGATCGGGGTCGCCGCGCTGCTGCTCGTGGCGCTCGGGCACCGGCTGGACCTGCTCGCCCTCGGCGACGACACCGCCACCGTGCTCGGGCTCAACGTGCGCCGCACCCGGCTGACAGTGGTGCTGCTGGCGGTGCTGCTCTCCGCCGCGGCGGTCACCATGGCCGGGCCGATCGGCTTCGTCGGCCTCGGCGCGCCGGTGATCGTCCGGCTGCTCGGCAAGTGGGTGCCCGAGGTGCACCGGCACCGGGTCCTGATGCCGCTGGCCGGCATCGTCGGCGTGGTCATCGTGCTCGGCTCCGACGTGCTGCTGCGGGCCGTGCTCGGCGGGCAGGCCGGCGTCGACGTGCCGACCGGCGTGGTGACCACGCTCTTCGGCGCGGTGCTGCTGATCTGGCTGGCCCGCCGCCACCGCGACGCCGGGCCGACCCGGCAGGCGCCGGGCGGTCACGCCGCCGTCCGCTCCCGCGGCTTCGTCGCCACAGTCATCGCGGTCTGCGCGGTCGTCTTCACCGCCGCGCTGGTGCTCGGCATGCTCTTCGGTGACACCTGGGTGCTGCTGGGCGACGTCGTCAACTGGCTGCAGGGCCGCACCGGCCCGGCGTACACCTTCGTGCTGGACGCCCGCTGGCCGCGGGTCACCGCGGCGCTGCTGGCCGGCGCGGCGCTGGCCCTGGCCGGCACCACGGTGCAGGCGGTGTGCCGCAACCCCCTGGCCGAACCGGGCATCCTCGGCATCACCGGCGGCGCCGGCATCGGCGCGGTGTCGCTGCTGACGTTCGCGCCGATGGCCGGCGTGCTCGCCCTGTCCGGCGCCGCCGGTCTCGGCGCGGTCGCCGCGTTCGCGCTGGTCTACGGCCTGGCGCGGAGGCGCGGCCTCAACTCCGACCGGCTGGTGCTGATCGGGTTCGCGGTCTGGCAGGGCGGTACGGCGATCATCACGTTCATCGTGGTCTCGTCCGACCCGTGGAACACCGGCAAGGCGCTGACCTGGCTGTCCGGCTCCACCTACGGGCGTACCGCCCCGCAGGTGCTGCCGGTGCTGATCGCGCTGCTGATCGCGCTGCCGGTGGTGGCCGCCGTGCGCCGCGAGCTGGACCTGCTCGCGCTCGACGACGACACGCCCCGGGTGCTCGGCGTCCGGCTGGAACGCGCCCGGCTGATCGCGCTCGGCCTGGCGGCGCTGCTCACCGCCACCGCCGTGTCGGCGGTCGGCGTGATCGGCTTCGTCGGCCTGGTCGCGCCGCACGCGGCCCGCGCCCTCGTCGGCGGGCGGCACACCCGCGTCCTGCCGGTCGCGGTGCTGCTCGGCGCCACCCTGGTCAGCCTCGCCGACACGCTCGGCCGCAGCGTGATCGCACCCGCCCAGGTCCCCGCCGGTCTGGTCACCGCCCTGATCGGCACCCCGTACTTCGTCTGGCTGCTGTGGCGTTCCCGCGCCGCGGCAGCCGCCCGTTGACCCGTTCACCGACGCACCGCCCACCGGCCGTGAGAGGAATGACGCATGACCAGCACCCTGGCCGTCGCGCCCTGGCGAGTCTTCACCGTCGAGGTCCGCGCGCTACGCCGGCTCGGCCCGTCGTTCCTGCGGGTGACGCTCACCGGCCCGGACCTGGACCGGTTCGCCGACAACGGGTACGACCAGCGGATCAAGCTGGCCCTGCCGCCGGTCGACGGGGCGCCGGGGGAGCTGCCCGACGGGCCGGACTGGTTCCCGCGGTGGCGTGAGCTGCCGGACGGGCTGCGCAGCCCGATCCGCACCTACACGGTCCGGGCGGTCCGGCCGGAGGCGTACGAGGTGGACGTGGACATGGCGCTGCACGGCGACGGCGGCCCGGCCACCCGGTGGGCACGTCGGGCCCGCCTCGGCGACCGGATCGCCGTGGTCGGCCCGGATGCCGGGTGGGACGGCCCGCACGGCGGGGTCGAGTTCCAGCCGCCGGCCGGCGCCACGCTGCTGCTGGCCGGCGACGAGACCGCCGCGCCGGCGATCTGCGCGATCCTGGAGCGGCTGCCCGCCGACGCGCGCGGGCACGCGCTGGTGGAGGTGCCGGAGACCGGCGACGAGCTGCCCTGCCGGGCCCCGGCGGGCGTGACCGTGACCTGGCTGCCCCGCGACGGCGCCCGGCACGGCAGCCGGCTCACCCCGGCGGTGACGAGCCTGGCCGGCCGGTTGGTGCCCGTACCGGCCGGGCCGGTCGCCGCGCCGCTGGCGGAGGTGGACGTGGACCGGGACATCCTCTGGGAGGTGCCGGATCGGCCCGACGGCGCGCCGCTCTACGCCTGGCTGGCAGGGGAGGCGGCGGTGATCCGCGGCCTGCGCCGCCACCTGGTCACCGAGCGGGGCATGGACCGGTGCGCGGTGGCGTTCATGGGCTACTGGCGGGCCGGTCGCGCGGAGAACTGATCGTCCCCACCGCCGTTGAAGCGGGCCGGCGCCGTGCGCCGGCCCGCTTCGTCATCGGCGCGGCGCGTACGGGGCGAGCGGGTTGACCAGCGTGCCGGCGAACTGCAACGCGGCCGACGGGTCGGACAGGTCCACCATCTGCTGGTTGTTGCGCAGCTGGAGCCGGTTGAGGCAGGACAGCGTGAACTCCGGCGCGAACAGGTCGTGCCGGCGCATCCGGTCGGCCAGGTGCGGCACCGTGGCGGCGTAGTCGGCGGCGCACTCGGCCACCGTGCGCCAGAATGCGTCCTGGTCGAGCACGCCCTGGGTGTGCAGGGCGGCGCTCAGGTGCCGCAGGAAGCAGTCGAACACGTCGGTGAAGATGGAGAGGATCTTCTCGTCCTCTCCGATGGCGGCCCGGATCCGCCGCACCTGCTCCGGCAGGTCCGCGTCCGGGTCCATCACCACGATCTCCTCGGCGATGTCCTTGAACACGACCCGCTCCACCGCGCCGCCGTCCAGCACCAGGATGACGTTCTCGCCGTGCGGCATGAACGCCAGGTCGTGGGCGTACAGGCTGTGCAGCAGCGGCACCAGGTAGGCGTCCAGGTAGCGGCGCAGCCAGCCGGCCGGCGCCAGCCCCGACTCGTCGATCAGCGCCGCGGCGAGCGAGCGCCCGTCCCGGTCCAGGTGCAGCAGCGAGGCCATGGTGGCCAGCCGCTGCCCGGGTTCCAGCGCGGGGACCGGGCTCTCCCGCCAGAGCGCCGCCAGCATCTTCCGGTACGGGGAGTACCTGTCGGTGGCCGCCTCGTACTGCCGGTGGCGGTAGCCGATCGCGGCCCGCTCCCGGATGATCGACAGGCCGGTGCGCTTGAGCACCGGGTCGCCCTCGATCAGCCCGGCCAGCCAGTCGTTGATCGCGGGCGTCGCCTCCATGTACGCGGCGGACAGCCCGCGCATGAAGCCCATGTTCAGCACCGACAGCGCGGTCTTCACGTAGTGCTTGGCCGGGTCGCTGACGTTGAAGAAGGTGCGGATGGACTGCTGCGCGAGGTACTCGTCCGGCCCTTCGCCGAGGCAGACCAGCCGGCGCCGGGCCACCTCACCGGCGAACGTGACAGCCAGCTTGTTCCACCACTGCCACGGGTGCACCGGGACGAACAGGTAGTCGGCCGGGTCCAGGCCCAGCCCGGTGAGCGTGGCGGTGAACCGGGCCGGCGTCTGCTCGCCCAGCTCGGCCCGCACCAGCGTGTCGTAGTCCAGGTCGTCGGCGCAGGTGAACGTGGTGTGGTCGCGGTGCGCGGCGAGCCAGAGCAGCCGTACCGGCGCGGCGGCCTCCGGGGCGTACGCGTGGTATTCGTGCACGCCGAAGCCGATGCGGCCGTTGTTGGCCACGAAGCAGGGATGCCCCTCGGTCATGCCGGTCTCGATCGCCTGGAAGTCGGCGGCGGCCAGCTCGGCGGCGTTCAGCGCGGGCTTGGCGAGCTTGTACGCGGTCCCGGCCAGCGTGGAGGTGATCTCCTCCAGGTAGACCGGCAGGATCGCGTCGGTGAGGCCGAGCGCCCCGCGCAGCTCCACACAGAGGTCCACGGCGTCGGGCGGCAGGTCCGCGCCGTCGCGGCGGCGCACGATGCTGTCCGCGTCGACCTGCCAGTGATCCAGCGCCAGCCGCTGCGCGGCGAACCGGTACTCGACGGTGCCGTCGTCGCTGCGTACCAGCCACTGTCCCGGGCCGGCGGGCTCGGGGGCGATCAGGCGCTCGTGGGCGAACTCGGCGAGCGCCTTGCGCACCAGCAGCCGGTTGGCCGTCGCCCACGCCTCGGGGGTCAGGTGGTCCACGGATGAGCTGGCGTTCACGCCGGTGCCCCTTCCTCGCTGGTGGGCGCGCCGGTGGCGGCCCGGAACTGGTCCCGGGTGCAGACGCTGAGCAGCGCCTCCTTCTCGGGCTTGCGGATCGGGCCGACGACTGAGAAGCCGACTGCCGCGTTGAGCGCGTGCACGGCGGTGTTGCGCACGTCCGGCTCCACCACCACCCGGCGCGTCGCCGGGTCGGCGAACAGCCAGGCCATCACCGTGGTGATGACGGCACGGGTGAAGCCGTGCACCGGCGTGTCGGCGGGAGCGCAGAGGAAGTGCATGCCGACGTCGCCGGGCTCCGGGTCGTACAGGCCGACCAGCTCCACGCGGGCCGGGTCGTACCGCTCGGCCAGGAACGCCGCCGTGCCGCGCCACGATCCCAGGTACGCGTCGTGGTGCGGGTGGTCGGCGATGCGCCGGTACTCCGCGGCGACCGCGTCCACGTCGGCGTCCTGCATCAGCCAGAACGCGGACTTCGGGTGGGTGACCCAGCGGTGCAGCAGCGCGGCGTCGGCGTCCGGGTCCAGCGGGCGCAGCGTGAACTCGCCCAGCGCGTCGTCGACGCGGGTGAACGCGGTCATGCGGGGCCGGCTGGGCATGCGCTCGCGGCCCTCGCTTCGCTCGGTGCGCTCGCTCATGCGGGGCTGGCTGGGCATGCGCTCGCGGCCCTCGCTTCGCTCGGTGCGCTCGCTCATGCCGGCGCTCCGGCCGGGGCGCCGAACTCCTGGAACGCGATGGTCTTCTCCACCGGGTAGTGCTCCCGGCCGGTCATCTCCCGGATCAGCCACGAGTTGCGGTACGGGCCCATCCCCAGGTCGGGTGAGGTGATGCTGTGCGTGTGGGTGCCGCCGTTCTGGAGGAACACGCCCCGGCCGGTGTGGTCGACGCTGTAGTTGCGGGCCACGTCGAAGCGGCCGTGCGCGTCGAAGCGGAGCCGGTCGCGTACCGGCGCGAGGAAGTCCGGTACGCGGTAGTGGTAGCCGGTGGCCAGCACCAGTCCCGCCGTGTCGAGCGTGAACACGCGGGCCTGCTCGGTGTGGCGCAGCCCGAGCCGGTAGCGACCGTCGGCGTACGCCGCCTCGACCAGCTCGGTGTTGGTCAGCAGCCGGGTCGGCGCCGGGCCGTGCAGGCTCTTGGCGTACAGCAGGTCGTAGATGTCGTTGATCAGGTCGGCGTTGATGCCCTTGAACAGCGGCTTCTGTGCGGCCTCCAGCGCGTAGCGGGTCGGCTCGGGCAGCGCGTGGAAGTAGTCCACGTAGTCCGGCGAGGTCATCTCCAGCGTGAGCTTGGTGTACTCCAGCGGGAAGAACCGGGGCGAGCGGGTCACCCAGGTGAGCTGGTAGCCGTACGTGTCGATGTCGCCGAGCAGGTCGTGGTAGATCTCCGCGGCGCTCTGGCCGCTGCCGACGACGGTGATGCTGTCCTTGGCCCGCAGCGCCTCCCGGTGCTCCAGGTAGCGCGAGTTGTGGATCATGTCACCGCCCAGCCCGGCGCAGGCCGGCGGCAGGTAGGGCGGCGTGCCGGTGCCGAGCACGAGGTGCCGGGCCCGGTGGGTGACCGGCCCGTCCGGCGTGTCGGCGCGCACCACGTACCGGTCGTCGGCCTCGTCGTACTCGACGGCGGTGACGGCGTGCCGGAAACGCAGGTTCGGCAGCTTCCCGGCGGCCCAGCGGCAGTAGTCGTTGTACTCGGCGCGCAACGGGAAGAAGCTCTCCCGGATGTAGAACGGGTAGAGCCGGCCGGTCTCCTTCAGGTAGCTCAGGAACGAGTACGGCGAGGTGGGGTCCGCGAGCGTGACCAGGTCGGCGATGAACGGCGTCTGGAGCCGGGTGGATTCGAGCAGCATGCCGGGGTGCCAGTCGAAGCTGTCGCGGGCCTCCAGGAACAGCCCGTCGAGGTCGTCGATCGGCGCGGTGAGGCAGGCCAGGCCGAGGTTGTAGGGGCCCAGCCCGACGGCGATGAAGTCGTGGGTCGACATGTTCTCGTTCTCCTCGGCGGGGGTCAGACCGGGCAGGAAAGCTCGGCGGCGGCCGCGGTCCGGGCGTACCAGGCGGCGTGGTCGGCGATGAGGCCCAGCACGTGGGCGACGTCGTCCACTGTGGTCTCCGGGTTGAGCAGGGTGAGCTTCAGATGGTGGGCGCCGTCGACCCTGGTGCCGGCGACCAGGGCCGCGCCGGAGGCGGCGAGCGCGTCGCGGGCGTACAGGTTGGCCTCGTCGACCAGGTCGGGGGCGAGGCCGGCCGGCCGGTACCGGAAGACCACTGTGCTCAGTTGCGACGGCGCGGCCACCTCGAAGCGCGGGTCGGCGTCGAGCCGCCGCCACGCCTGCGCCGCGAGGTCGACGACCTGGTCGAACAGCGCGCCGATCGCGTCCGGTCCCATGATCCGCAGGGTCAGCCAGAGCTTGCACGCGTCGAACCGGCGGGTGGTCTGGATGCTCTTGTCGACCTGGTTGGGGATGCCCTGCTCGACCGCGCGGGCCGGGTTGAGGTAGTCCGCGTGCCAGGTGGCGTGGCGCAGCGTCCGGCCGTCGCGGACCAGCAGCGCGCTGGAGCTGACCGGCTGGAAGAACGACTTGTGGTAGTCCACAGTCACCGACGCGGCCCGATCGATGCCGTCGAGCAGGTGCCGGCGGGTGGGGGAGACCAGCAGCCCGCAGCCGTACGCGGCGTCGACGTGCAGCCAGACGCCCGCGGCGGCGCAGATGTCGGCGATCTCCGGCAGCGGGTCGATGGTGCCGAAGTCGGTGGTGCCGGCGGTGGCGACGACGGCCATCACCACCTGGCCGTCGCGGTGGCAGCGGTCGATCGCGCGGGCCAGCTCGTCGGTGCGCATCCGGCGGTTCGCGTCGGTGGGCACGGTGAGCACCGCGTCGGCGGCCAGGCCGAGCAGCTTGGCGGCCTTCTGCACGCTGAAGTGCCCGGCCGCGGAGGTGAGGATGCGCAGCCGGGAGAGCACCTGCGGCCGGTCCGGCCGGCCGGCGGCGCCGCCCACCACCGTGCGGTACGCCTCCTCACGCGCCAGCAACATCGCCTGGAGGTTCGACTGGGTGCCGCCGCTGGTGAAGACCCCGTCGGCGCCGGCGCCGAGCCCGATGCGCCCGGCCGTCCACTCGATCAGGCGCCGCTCCATCAGCGTCGCGCCGGCGCTCTGGTCCCAGGTGTCCAGTGAGGAGTTGACGGCGCTGAGCACCGCCTCGCCGAGCAGCGCCGGGATGACCACCGGGCAGTTCAGGTGGGCCAGGTAGCGCGGGTGGTGGAAGTAGACCGCGTCGCGCAGCCACACGTCGTGCAGTTCGTCCAGGGCGGCGTCGGTGTCGCCGAGCGGCCGGTCCAGGTCGATGGCGCCGATGAGCGGCGCCAGTTCGTCGGGTGTGACGCCGGTGAACGGCCGGTCCGCCTCGCCCACCCGGCGGGCGACCCGGTCGACGCCGCGTGCCAGCACGTCCCGGTACCGCCCGAGCGAGCCGGCGTTGAACAGGTGGTCGCGTGCCGTGGCGGCGGCGCGGCCGGTGTCGGTGGGCGCGGCGCCGGTCGGGCTCCCGATCGAACTCATGCGACTTCCCAGCGGTCGTACGGACAGGACGCGCGGCAACAGCCGCGGCGATGAGGTTAGGTTAGGCTGGCCTAACTATCAAGCACGACTCGGGGTGCTTTGTCCCGCATGTACCGCTGGTTGGCACCCCGCCCGCGTCGCGGTAGGGTCGCCCTCGGTTAGGGGAGGTTATCCTAAGTTGACTGTGGAACGGAACCGGCGCCCGGCGCGCCGAAACGGCGTGAGACCATGACGCACGTCGATCGCGACAGGTGGGGTGTGCCCCAGATGCGGGCCGCCGACGTCGACGCGCTCGCGCGTCTGCAGGGGCGAGTCGCCGCGCTGGACCGGGCCTGGCAGATCAGCGTCGAACGATGGCGCGCCGAAGGTCGCCTGGCCGCCCACGTCGGCCCGGCCGAGCTGGCGTGGGACCGGTTCGCCCGCCGCGTACGGCTGGACGACACCGCCCGGCGCTGCTACGAGCGGCTGGACCCGGACACCCGGCGGTGGGTCGAGGCGTACGTCGACGGGGTCAACTCCGGACTCGCCGAGGGCGCCGCCGCCGCGCCGGAGTTCGCCGCCACCGGCGCCGCGCCCGAACCCTGGCGGCCCTGGTCGCCGCTGGGCGTCTTCCTCGTCCAGCACGTGCTCTTCTCCACGTTCCCGAACAAGCTCTGGCACGCGCACGTGGCCCGGACGCTCGGCCCCGACGCGGCCGGGTTGTTCGCGGTCGAGGGACCGGCGTCCTCGGGCAGCAACGCCTGGGCGCTGCCCGCCGACCCGGCCACCGGGCGTGGCCCGGTGATCGCCGGTGACCCGCACCGGCTGCTCGAACTGCCCGGCGTCTACCAGCAGGTCCGGCTGGCCTGCCCGGAGTTCGACGTGGTCGGCCTCGCCTTTCCCGGCGTGCCGGGCGTGCCGCACTTCGGCCACACCGGCCACGTGGCGTGGGCCGTCACCAACGCGATGGCCGACTACCAGGACCTCTATCGCGAACGGCTGCGCCGCGACGGCGACCGGGTGCTGGTGCGCGACGCCGACGGCTGGACACCCGCCGCGCGCCACGTCGAGGAGATCGAGGTCCGTGGCGGCGCCCCGGAGACGGTCGAGGTGATCGAGACGCCGCGCGGCCCGGTGATCGACCACGACCGGGTCACCGGTGAGGCGATCGCCCTGCGCACCCCGAGCCGGGTCGAGGCCCGTCTCGGCTTCGAGGCGTTGCTGCCGCTGCTGCGCGCCCGGCGTACCGGCGACGTCGCCGACGCGCTGCGCCACTGGGTCGAGCCGGTCAACAGCGTGCTCGCCGCCGACACCGAGGGCGGTGTCCGCCGCCTGGTCGCCGGTCTGGTCCCGGTACGCGACGAGCGGTGCCGCCGGGAGCCCGTGCCCGCCTGGGAACCGCGGTACCGGTGGCGGGGCGACTACCTGCCGCTGGTGGACGAGCCGGTCGACGGTGTGGCGGTGTGCGCGAACGACCGCCGTGACGACGTGGCCGCACACGGCGCCGACTTCGCCCCGCCGCACCGGGCCCGCCGGATCCGGGAGCTGCTCGCCGAGGGCGCCGGGCCGTCCACAGTGCACACCGACGATCGGCTCCCGGCCGGACCGCTCCACCGCCTGCTCGACCGGCTCGACCCGGGCCGGCTCGACGAACCCGCCCGCGCGTTGCTGCTGCGGCTGCGCACGTGGGACCGGGCGATGGCGGCCGGCTCGGCCGAGGCCGGCGCGTACGCGGCCTGGCGGGCGGCGCTCGCCCGCCGGTTGCGCGTACACCCGAGGTTGCGTGCCCTGGACGAGCCGCGCGGATTCGACGAGCTGTTCGCCCCCTGGACCGACCCGGCGGCCCGGATCGGCCTGGCGCTGGACCACCTCGCCGCCCGGTTCGGCGCCGACCTCGCGGGACCGGCCGCCGAGGCGCTGGCCGAGGTGGCCGCCGGCCCGGCGCCCGGTGAGTGGGGGAGCCGGCACCTGCTGTACCCGGTGCACCTGGGCGTGGCCCCGGCGGTCACCGACGCGGTGACCGCGATGCGGCAGCGGGTGGCGCTCGCCGGTGACAACGACTGTGTGCTGGCCACCTCCAGCGTGCCGGGAGTCTCCGACGCCTGCTGGCGCGGCCCGGTGGCCCGCTACGTGTGGGACCTGACCGACCGGGCGGCCAGCCGCTGGATCGTCCCGTTCGGCGCCTCCGGGCGCCCCGGCGACACGCACTTCGCCGACCAACTGACCCACTGGGCCGCCGGGACGCTGATCCCGGTGCCCGCCGGCCCACTGACGGGAGACGAGACGACGTGATCCACCTGGAGCGGATCCCCGGCCTCGGCGAGCTGGCGCTGGAGCCGGTACGCCCCGACCGGCACGCCGAACTGCTGCACGGCTGGGTGGTCCGGCCGCGCAACCGGTTCTGGGGCATGGGCTCGCACACGGTCGACGAGGTACGCGAGATCTACGCGTTCGTCGACGGGCTGGACACGCATCACGCGTACCTGATCCGGCTCGACGGCGAGCCGATCGGGCTGTTCCAGACCTACCAGCCGGAGGCGGACCCGGTCGGCGAGCGCTACCCGGTGCAGCCCGGCGACGTGGGGACGCACCTGCTGCTCGACGCGCCCCGGCCGTACCCGGGTTCGCTGACCGGCTCGGTCTTCCCGGCCCTGATCCGGTTCCTGCTGCGTGACCCGGCCGCGCGCCGCGTGGTGGTCGAGCCGGACGTGCGCAACGACGCCATGCTGCGCCGGCTGCGGATCGAGGGATTCACGTTCGGCGCCGACATCGACATGCCGGACAAGCGGGCCCGGCTGGCGTTCCTGACCCGCGAGCGGTTCGAGGCGGATCACCCGGCGGCCTGACGCCCCGTCCGCGTCACGGGCCGGTGGCGCGCAGCCGCCCGGCCAGGTCCCGCACCGTCTCGGCGTACGCCGGGTCGTCCTCGGACGGGAGGTGACCGTTGATCGGCGGCGGGACGCTGTCCCAGGGCGGCGCCACCAGGCTCTCCGGATCCCGGAGGCGGCGGTCCACGGTCGCCTCCGGGCCCGGGACGCGGGCCGGCTCGTCGGCGCGGTGCGGGGAGAAGATCCATCCGCCCAGCGCGTCGGTGTCCCGCCACAGGTTGCGCCACCGCCACCCGACCCGGCCGCCGATCCCGCGCAGCATCTCGTCGCCGACGTAGGCGGGGAACAGCCGGGCGTAGAGTCGGCGCAGCGGTGAGCTGTAGGTGAGCAGCGCCACCCGCGCGCTGATCTCCGCCGGTAGTTGCAGGACGGTGGCGGCGACCAGCACCGAGCCGTGGCTGTAGCCGGAGAGCAGCACCCCGTTGCCGTCGCGCACCAGGTACGTGATGCGCCGGGCCAGCTCCGGCACGGCCCGCTCGGCGTAGCACGGCGGTGCGAACGGATGCGCGGCCCGGGGCCAGAACGTGGCGAGGTCGAAGAGCACGCCGACGTGGTGCCGGAACCCGGGGCTGCGGTAGGCGAAGATCCCGGCCACGACCAGGGCCAGCACCGCCGCCGAGAGCGCCACCCCGCCCACCTCGATGCCGAACATGACCAGCTCGGCCGGGACGTGCGTGCGCCGTTCCAGGGCCTCGCCCGGCTCGGGATGGACCAGCGCCATCGCGGTGGTCGCCGCGCCCGCCCCGGCCATGACGGCGAACAGCACCGCCAGCGGCACCAGCAGGTCGGTGAACCGGGCCCGGACGATCATCGTCCGGACCTGCCGCAGCCGGGGCACCGCCTCGGCCGGGGGCGCCGGGAAGTCGCGCTCGACGATCGCCTGGGCGGCCCGGATCCGGCCGCGCCGGGACACCAGCGCCACCACGGCGGCGGCCGCCAGCGTGACCAGCAACGCCCGGAAGAAGCCGTAGATCGCCCAGGTGTAGGCGCGCGCCGGACCCGGTATGTCGTCCGCCGGGGACATGCCCCGGTCCAGCAGGTCGGCGGTGCGCTGGACCAGCTCGGCGGAGTACGCGACCGCGAGCCCGCCCGCCGCCGCGGCGACCACGAGCGCGCCGAGCCCGTTCGGCGGCTGGTGGCCGCGTGCCCGAAGCCGGTGCCGGAGCAGCACGGCGCCGAGGCCGCCGAGCAGGACCGCGTGCGTGACCAGCAGCCAGGTCAGGATCGAGCCGTAGCCGGGCAGGCCGCCGCCGGTGCGCCAGCGGGCCGGGGCGAACAGCAGGTACCCGGCCACCACGACGGTGAGCCCGACCGCGGTGCCGCGCAGCACCCGGGCCACCCGGTCCCGTCTCGGGTCGGTGGGCGCCCGGTCGACGAGCGGCGGAACGCAGACCAGGACCACGCAGGCGAGCAGGAGTGCGGCGGTGACCGCCAGCAGCGCCGCCACAGTGGGCGGGACACCCTGTGCGGCCCGGGCGGCGAGGAGACACCCGTCGAGGGTGGCGAAGGCCACCGCGATGTGGATCGAGCGCAGCCGGCCCATCAACGGCTCGGTGTCCCACTGGCCGATCGTGCTCAGCGGGGGCCCGACGGACGCCCGCTCCGGGGCCCGGAACGCGGTGAACGAGCGTCCCGGCCGCCGGGCGCCCCACCAGACCAGACTTACCGCGGCGGCCGGGACCAGCGCCAGCACCACCAGCCGCAGTCCCACCGGCCGCCCGCCCATCCAGGACAGCCACTCGCGGTCGGCGATGCAGGCCGGGACGGACAGGCACTGCCAGGCCACCAGGTCCAGCGCGACCCCGGCGCCGGCGAGCACGTACAGCGCGGTCAGGCTCAACCCGAGCACCCGGCACAGGGCCCGCACCATCGCGCCGCCGACCGCGTCCCCCGGCCGCATCCACACGGCCACGTTGAGCAGCATGAAGGGCATCAGGAACAGCAGCGAGAGGGTACGCAGCGCGGTGCCCGACGGCAGGTCGTTCCACCGGTACGCCTCCAGCGTCACCCCGCCGGCGCCGTGCTCGTCGGCAAGCCCGGGGCGGGGCCGGTAGAAGCCGGCGCTGCGGTCGCCCGCGACCTGCCGGACCAGCGGCCGGCCCAGCACCTCGGCGGCACCGGCCGCGGAGACGCCGTGCACCCGCAGCTCCACCACCTCGTCCGACGGCGCCTGTGCCCGCCCTGGTCCAGCCGTCATCGACCCTCCGCGACGTCCCGGCCGCCCACGCCGCCTGCACGGCCCGCCCTCGGGTGGCGCAGCGTCCTACCCGGCCGGGCCGGGGGCAAACGCGAGTGGGCCCGGCGGGCGGCCCGTTCGAAGCAGCGCCGTCCGGGTAACCGCCGGCGGACGTCCTCGGACGTCCTCGGACGAAGGGAGCCCGCATGACCGGCCACGTGGACGGGGCCGAGCCCCGGCTGCCGCCGATCGACGTCGGCCGCTGGGTGAACTCCGCACCGCTGACACCGGAGGACCTGCGCGGACGCGTGGTGCTCGTCGACGTCTGGGAGTACACGTGCGTGAACTGGATCCGCACCGCCCCGTACGTGCGGGCGTGGCACCGCGACTACCGCGACCTGGGGCTCACCGTGATCGGCGCGCACGCGCCGGAGTTCGCGTTCGGCCGGCTGCCGGAGAACATCGACCGGGCGATCCGCGACCACGGGCTCACCTACGCGATCGCGATCGACGACGACTACACGTTCTGGCGTGCCCTGCGCAACGACGCCTGGCCGGCGAAGTACCTCTTCGACGCCGACGGGCGGCTGGCCGGCCGCTGGGTCGGCGAGGGCGGCTACGACCGGACCGAGGCGCTGATCCGGCGGCTGGTCGAGGCCGCCGCGCCCGCGACCGCGCTGCCGCCGGTCACAGCGGAGGTGACCGCGTTCGTGACCGGCCCGCAGCCCACGTACGCCGGGATCACCCCGGAGACCTACCTCGGCGCCGACCGCGGTGTGCCCGGCACGTACGCGCTGACCGGCGACTGGCGGGTCGAGGACGAGTACGTCGAGGCGGGCGGCCCCGGCGCCGAGCTGGTCCTGCCGTTCACCGCCGGTGAGGTGAACCTGGTGGCCGACCCGGGACCGGAGGGACCGGCCGGGATTCGGGTGCTGCTGGACGGGAAACCGGCCGCTGACGCGCGCGGCGCCGACGTGGGCCCGGACGACCGGACCCTCGTCGACCGGGCGGCCATGATCCGGCTGGTCGACGGCGCGACGCCGGGGGAGCACCGGCTCACCCTGCGCGCCGAGCGGCCCGGCTTCCGCGCGTACGTCTTCACGTTCGGTCCCTGACCCGACCCGAGGAGGACAACCCGTGGCCGTCAAGACCATGACGCCGACGCGTACCGGCGCCGGCATCCGTGAGTTCCGCGTCGAGGTGCCGGAGGCGGACCTGGAGGACCTGCGGGCCCGGATCGCGGCCACCCGCTGGCCGGAGCGCCAGACCGTGGACGACCAGTCGCAGGGCGTGCCGCTGGAGACCAGTCAGGCGCTCGCCCGCTACTGGGCCACCGAGTACGACTGGCGCAAGGTCGAGGCGCGGCTCAACGACCTGCCGAACTTCGTCACCGAGATCGACGGCCTGGACATCCACTTCATCCACGTACGCTCGCCGCACGCCGACGCGCTGCCGCTGATCGTCACGCACGGCTGGCCCGGGTCGGTGATCGAGCAGCTGAAGATCGTCGGTCCGCTCACCGACCCGACGGCGCACGGCGGCAGCGCCTCGGACGCGTTCCACCTGGTGATCCCGTCGATGCCCGGATACGGGTTCTCCGGTCAGCCGGACCGGCCCGGCTGGGACCCGCAGCACATCGCCCGCGCCTGGACCGAGCTGATGCGGCGGCTGGGCTACACCCGCTTCGTGGCGCAGGGCGGCGACTGGGGCGCGCTGATCACCGACATGCTGGGCGTGCAGGCCCCGCCGGAGCTGGCCGGCATCCACACGAACATGCCCTGCGTGGTGCCGCCGGAGATCGACGCGCTGTTGCAGAGCGGCATCACCGGTGTCAACAACCCGCTCGCGGAGCTGCCGGCCGGGCTGTCGGCCGAGGAGCGGGCCGCCTGCGAGCGGATCGACTTCTTCTGGAAGCACTCCGCGTACGCGCTGATCATGACCACCCGCCCGGAGACGCTCACGGCGCTCGCCGACTCGCCGGTCGGGCTGGCGACGTTCATGCTCGACCACGACGCGGCGAGCCTGGACCTGATCTGCGCCGCCTTCGCCGGGAGGCCCGGCGGGCTGAGCCGCGACGACATCCTGGACAACGTCACGCTCTACTGGCTGACCAACACGGGGGTGTCCTCGGCCCGGCTGTACGCGCAGAACGCGCTGTCGTTCTTCGCGGCCAAGGGCGTCGGAGTGCCGGCCGCGGTGAGCCAGTTCCCGGACGAGATCCTGCTCGCGCCGCGCAGCTGGGCGGAGCGGGCGTACCCGAACCTGATCCACTACAACCAGGTGGACCGGGGCGGGCACTTCGCCGCCTGGGAGCAGCCGGAGCTGTTCGCCCAGGAGATGCGGGCGGCCTTCCGGTCGCTGCGCTGACGTCGGGACGGATGCGGCCGGGTGGGATGCCACCCGGCCGCATCCCCGGGTTCAGACCTCGGTCAGCCGGACCGCGTCGGCGATGACCAGGCCGGCGGCGGAGCTCCACCGGCTGACCGCGACGCGGTTGGCGTCGCCGGCCGGCAGGGCGAACGTGCCGAGCGAGCGCCACTGCCCGCCGGTCGCCCGCTGGTCGACCACGACCGTCCGGTTGCCGGTGGTCGTGGCGACGATGTACGGCGTGGCCGCGTTGTAGCCCGCGTTCGCCGGCCACCACGCCTCGACCCGGTAGTTGCCGGTACGCGGGACGTTGAACTTGTACCAGGCCGCGTCGCTCGCGGCGACCGGGTCCGCGTAGCGGTAGTCGGCGCCGTAGCGCTGCCCGGAGTACGTCGAGGTGCCCCAGCTGGCGCTCGCGGTGAACCGGCCCGCGGTGGCGTTGTCCACGATCGACGTCCAGCCGGTGCCGCCGCCGGCCATCTTGGCGGCCACGTCGGCACGCATGGTGTTCAGGTCGATGAAGGACGGGTCGATCTTGCCGGTGGTGCTGGTCTCCCGGTGACCCCGGGCGTAGCTGGAGTCCCGGCCGAGCCGCTTGAGCACGGCGGCGGTGGCCGCGATGCTGGCGTTGTACTGGGCGGTGGTCATCCGCTGGTCGACGCCGTTGTAGTCGATCTCCCACCCGATCATCAGCGTGTTCCCGTCCCCGGCCGGGATCGGGCCGCTGCCGCCGCTGGTGCCGGCGTGGTTGCACCGGCCGGCGGAGATCACGTGGAACACGCCGTTGTAGTCCACGAGCGCCTGGCAGAGCGGGCCGGGCAGGTCGGAACGGCCGTTGATGCAGATGTTCAGCGCCGGGTGCGGGTTGCCGGCGCTGGACGTGGCGGCGGTGTGGTGCCAGAGCACGCCGATCGGGTCGAACGAGCCGGGGCGCATCCGGTTGAGCCAGTCGCCCTCGACCACCACCTGCACACCGGCGCCGCGCAGCACGTCCACCAGCCAGGGAATGGTGGCCATCACTGCTCCCCGAGCAGGTCGGCGAGGCACTCGGCCTTCGGCGCCGCGAGCGCCGTGCCGGGCCGGACGGCCACGGCGAGGGCGGCGGCCACCAGGGCGGGTACGCCGAGCAGACCTCGGCGTCGCAGACGGGGGGATCGTGACGTGGGCATGGCGCTCCTCGGGTGACGGCGCTTCACCGATCGACGGATGTGAGTGCGGGAACGCTATACCGGCTTCCGGCGTCTTGTCGATACCCTTCATTGATCGTTTCTTCGGTGAAAACTTTCGCCACAATCATCTGTCGTCATCCGTCGATGCGTGGTAGAAATCCTGCCCATGTCTCGCCGTCGGGCGAGGAATCCCGCACAGGAGGGGCGCCGATGAGAGCGATCGCCACGGCCCTGACGTTTCTCACCGTGGTCGCGGCCACGGCCGTCCCGGCAACGGCATCGGCCGTCCCGGCCCGGGCCGGGACACCGGCCGCCGCCGGGACACCGGCTGTCGCCGGCCCGCAGCCCGCCGCCGAGTCGCAGTCCGCCCTGGCCGCGGTCGGCCCGCAGCCCGGCACCTTCACCGGCAAGGGCTTCGACACCTGCACCGCGCCGTCCCAGGGCGCGATGGACGCCTGGCTGGCCGCCTCGCCCTACCGTGCGGTCGGCGTCTACATCAGCGGCGGCAGCCGCACGTGCGCCCAGCCCAACCTCACCGCGACCTGGGTCGCCGACCAGACCCGCAAGGGCTGGCGGCTCATCCCCATCGAGCTGGGTTACCAGGCGCCGTGCGGCACCCGTACGCCGAAGATGTCCGCCGACCCGGCCACCGCCCGCGGGCAGGGCAGGACCGCGGCGGACAGCGCGGCCGCCGCCGCGGCGGCGCTCGGCATCGGCGCGGGCAGCACGCTCTACAACGACATCGAGCAGTACCCGTCGAACGCGAGCTGCCGGGCCGCGGTGCTCTCGTTCCTCTCCGGCTGGGTCGAGCGGCTGCACACGCGCGGCTACCTCGCCGGCATGTACTCCAGCGGCTCGTCCGGCATCACCGACGTCTGCGCCGCCTACCACGACACCCGGTACCTGCGGCTGGACCAGATCTGGATCGCCTGGTGGAACGGGGTCGCGGACACCGACGGGGGTACGTACTGCGCCGACGACCGCTACGCCGACCAGCAGCGCCTGCACCAGTACGCCGGCGACGTCACCGAGACGTGGGGCGGCGTGACCATGAAGATCGACCGCAACTACCTGGATGTACGGGCCGGTACGCCGCCCGCGTCGTGGAGCGTCACGGTCGACAACGCCACGGCGGGCGGGTTCACCGCCGGTGCGGCCTGGGGCACCTCCGCGTACTCCGCGCAGCGCCACGGCGCCGACTACCGCTTCGCCGCACCCGTGGCGTCCAGCGACGTGGCCTGGTTCCGGACGACCCTGCCCGCGACAGGCGCCTACGAGGTCTCGGTGTGGTACCCGGCCGACCCCGGCTACAACGACCGCACCCCGTACCTGGTGGCCACCACGACCGGCAACCGGTCGGTGGCTGTCGACCAGCGCACCGGCGGCGGACGCTGGGTCTCGCTCGGCGTGTTCACGCTCGCCGCCGGGACCGGGGACAAGGTCGGGGTGAGCCGCTGGAGCGCCGGCACCGGCTACGTGGTCGCCGACGCGGTCCGCATCACCCGGATCTGACCGCACCCGTACGGATGCACTGCTCGCCGTCGCCGCCCGGCCGGTCCGCCGGGCGGCTAGAACGGACGGTATGGCGGGGCGACGGGCGATCTACGGGGACACCGGCGACGGTGGCGTACAGCTCGCCGCCAGCACCGACAGGTGGCACCTCTATCCGGATCACGTCCTGCTGGCCCCGGACGATCGGCCGGAGGATCTGCTCCGCTTCGACGCGGAGCTGATGCCGTTCGCCGACAACCCGCGGCGGGGCGCGCTCGCGGTGGTGGACATGCAGAACGACTTCTGCGCCGAGGGCGGCTGGACCCACCGCTCGGGGCTGGACTACCGGGCGTGCCGGGAGGCCATCCCGGGGGTGGCGCGCGCGGTCGAGGCCGCCCGCCGCCACGAGATGTTCGTCATCTGGGTCTACTGGTACAACCGCCCCGACCTGCGCAACCTCGGCGCGCCGTCGCTGCACTCGTTCAAGCACACGCCTGACCAGGCCGGCATCGGCCAGCCGCTGGACCACGGACGGGTGCTCACGGCCGGGGAGTGGGGCGCCGAGATGGTCGACGAGCTGAAGCCGCTGATCCGCGACGACGACGTCATGATCGAGAAGGTGCGGATGAGCGGCTTCTACGGCACCCACCTCGACCAGGTGCTGCGCACCCAGGGCATCCACACGCTGTTCGTCTGCGGCGTCAACGTCGACCAGTGCGTCAGCACCACGATCGAGAGCGCCTACTTCCGCGACTACAACCCGGTCCTGGTCGCCGACGCCACCGCGACGTCCAGCCCGGCGTACTGCAAGGACGCGGTCGTGTTCAACACCAAGCAGTGCTGGGGGTTCGTCACGACCACCGACCGGTTCGCCGACCCGTCGCCCTACCGGAGGTGAGCCGGTCCCGACACGGCGGGACCGGCTCACCCGGGCGGCTCAGTTCAGGTGCGCCAGCAGCGCCGTGGCCATGCCCTGCTCACCCCGGGCGTTCGGGTGGAACGGCGCGGCGGCGTTCTGCGGCACCAGCCCTTCCACCCAGCGGGTGCCGCTGCTCTTGCACGTGTCCCGGCCGATCGATGGCGTGTAGACGTCGGCGTAGCTCGCGCCGCCCGCCGCCGCCGTGTCGGCGAGCATCGTGTTGAGCGCCTTCTGGACGCCGCGCAGGTACGGCACGTCCTGGTAGGCGATCGGCACCACCGGCCAGCAGCCGTATCCGCTGTCGGGCAGGATCGCCGGGTACCCGAGCACCACCACGCGCGCGTTCGGCGCGGCCTGGCGGACCGCCCGCAGCACCGCCGTCACCTTCGGCGCGGTGGCGGCGATCCGGGCCCGCAACTGGTCGGTGCCGCCCGCGGTGAACCGGTCCTTGCAGGGCGACCCGAGTGGGCTGCTCACGCTCGCCTCGGCGCAGTCGCTGATGATGCCGGAGAAGCCGATGTCGTTGCCGCCGATCTGGACGGTCACCAGCGCAGTGGCCGAGGTGACGGCGTTGACCTGCGGCGGCAGGGCGACGCCCAGCACACCGTCGCCGCCGTACAGGATGTCCTCGGTGGTGGCGCCGGAGCAGCTCACGTCGGCGAACGACGCCGACCCGGCGGACGCCGCGACCAGGGACGGGTAGTTGCGGTTGGAGCGCAGGCAGTTCAGGTCGACCTGGGTGGGTACGAGCGGGGCGGACGTGTAGGAGTCGCCGAGCGCGACGTAGCGCCCGGCGGGCGCGGCGGCGACGGCGGGTGCGGCGGCGGCGAGCAGCACGCCGGCGGCGGCCGCGACGAGCGCGGTCATCCGGCCGGCGGTCCGCAGGAGCGGCAGGCGGGGACGGTTCATGGGGCCCTCCCGGAGGGGTCCTGGTGGTGGTGCTGGGATTCTGTCCCCGCCTGTGACATGCGTCAATATCGACGAGCCTCACTAAATGGGGGTCCGGGATGTGGTCCGCCGCCGTCCGGCCGGACGGCCGAAGGTATCGCGTACATCACAATTTTCCGGCTCGCCGATGTCGGGTGGAGGTCGATCGCCGAACGGTCGATCCGTTGCGTCACAACGGTCCCCGGCCCGTCACCCCTGATGGGCGGCCGGATGCCGGATTCGGGCACGTACGCACCGCAGTGGCCCCGGCACGGCTGGTGAAGAACGTATCGAACGTCGGCGATCGTGAATTTGCAGGCGTCATTACGCTGCGGGGTGGTTGATCGCCGGAACCACGGACGACAGGTGGAAGAACCTCAGATGAGTGACAATCACCCTCCCTACGGAGGCTATCCGGACCCGAACGCCGGAGCGTGGGGCAACCAGCCCGACCCGAACGCCCCGTACGGCGCGCAGCCGGCCTCCGGTGCGCCCTACGGTTCGCAGCCGGCGTCGGGTGCGCCGTACGGTGCCCAGCCCGGGTCGGGCGTCCCCTACGGTGCCCAGCCCGCGTCGGGTGCGCCGTACGGCGCCCAGCCCGGATCGGGCGCTCCCTACGGCGCGCAGCCCGCGGCGCCGTTCCCCGGCCAGCCGGGGTACCCCGGACAGCCGGCGCCGTACGCGCCCACCCCGCCCCCGAGCGGCGGCAAGAGCAAGGGCCTCATCGTCGGCCTCGCCGCCGGCGCGGTCACGCTGACGCTGCTGTGCTGCGGCGGCGGCCTCGCCTACGTCGCCTTCAACGGCGACGAGGAGGACCCCAAGCCGGTGGCCTCGGGCAGCGCCACCCCCGGGCCGGACAACAGTCCGTCCGCCACCCCCAGCGCGGACGGGCCGGAGTCGACCGGGCCGGACGGGTCCAACAACAACTCGCTGACCGCGCGTTACGCCAGCGAGATGTCGGCGGTCTGCGACGGGGGCGCGATCCTCAACGCCGCGCCGTACACCGCGCCGGCGGGCTCGAAGGCGTACGTCTTCTCCAACTCCCCGGACCGGCCGTCGTTCTGGTCGCAGAAGACGGTCAGCTCGGCCAAGCCGTACTACGCGAAGTCGGCCGACTTCGCCACGGTGTCCGTCATCGGCTGCCTCAAGATGGTCGAGGGCAGCGAGGGCACGCCGAAGAAGTGCCAGTACAAGAACAGCGAGGACAAGGTCGTCACGGTCGACTACATCTCCTCGCGCTACACCCTGACCTTCCACGCCGCCAAGACCGGCGAGAAGGTCGGCGACGGCGGCACGGTGACCGCGCCCGCCGCCCGGTGCCCGAGCTTCATCTCCTACAACAAGGTGACGATGAAGTCGTACGCCTCGCCGGACAGCGGCACCATCGAGGCCGCGCTGGACCGCTTCCTCAAGTAGCGACACCCGGATCGCGGTGCGCGGGTCGGCCTGACCCGCGCACCGCGGACGGCGGCTCAGGCCGCGCGCGGCGGCCGGCCGTGCGCGTCCACACACTCGCGGGCGAAGATCCGCAGCAGCTCCGGCAGGTGGAAGCGCTCGCCCGGGGCACCGGAGTCCGCCGGCACCAGCAGGTTGTGCTGGATCAGGTGCTCCACCATCCGGTTGGCCTGCTGCCGGGGCAGGCGCAGGATCTCCACCGCGCTGGACGCGGTGATGAACGAGTCGGCGCGGGCCAGCGCGCGCAGCGCCCGGCGGGCGTCGACGTCCAGCGCCTGGTAGCTGACCGAGAGGCTGTCGCGCACCGAGATGTCCCCGACGGACAGCTCCGACAGCCGGTTCTCCTCGACCTCCAGATGCGCGGCGAAGCCGGGCAGGGCGACGTCGGGCTGGGTGACGAGCCGGCTGCCGACGATCCGCAGGGCCAGCGGCAGCCGGTCGCAGGCCGCGGCGATCCGGCCGAACACCTCCGGGTGCTCGCGTGCCCGGCGTTCGCCCGCGATCGTGGCCAGCAGCTCCACCGCGTCGGCCCGGTCGAGCGCGCCGAGCGTCAACCGCCAGCCGACGTCCAGGTCCAGCAGGCGCTGCCGGCTGTTGATCAGCACCAGGCTGCGGCCCGCCCCGGGCAGCAGCGGGCGCACCTGCTGCGCGCAGTCGACGTCGTCGATGATGAGCAGCAGCCGCCGGCCGGCGAGCGCGCAGCGCAGCACGGCGGAGCGTTCCCGGATGTCCTCGGACACGTCGGTCAGTGGCACGCCCAGCTCGACCAGCAGCTCCCGGATCAGCTCCCCGCTGCCGCGCGGCGGCTCGTCGCCGCTGTCGAAGCTGACGAAGAGCTGACCGTCGGGAAAGAGGTCGGCCAGGTCGTACCCGCTGGTCACGGAGAACGAGGACTTGCCGACGCCCGGCGCGCCGGAGACGAGCACGACCCCGGCGTGCTCGTCGGCGTCGGCCGGGTCGGCGATCCCCTCGGCGATGGCGCGCAGCTGGCCGGCCGTGGTGTCCCGGCCGACCAGGGACGGCGGCTTCATCGGCAGGGCCTGCGGGCTCGGCGGCGGGCCGGGCGGCGACGCGGGCCCGGCGCCGACGGCCGACGGCCGGCCGGACGGTGGGCGGACCTCGGCGGAGTCCGCGTCCAGCGCGGTCTGGAGGGCGCCCTGGAGGGCGGGACCGGGGTCGACGCCCAGCTCGTCGACGATGCCGCGCCGGGCCTGCTGGTAGACGGCCAGCGCCTCGGCCACGCGTCCCTCCTGCGTCAGCGCCGTCACCAGCTGCGCCTGCCGGCGTTCGTCCAGCGGCTCCTCGGCCACCAGCCGGCGCAGCGACGGGATGACCCGGGCCGGCTGGCCCAGCCGCAGGCGCAGGTCGATCAGCTCGGTCGTCATCTCCCGGTGCTGCTCCCGCAAGGCCGTCACGGTCGCGCCCAGATCGGTGCCCGGATCCGCCAGGTCCTCCAGCGGATGCCCGCCCCACAGCTCGGCCGCCCGGTCGAACAGGTCGGCGGCGGCCTCCGGCCGGTCCCCCCGCGCGGCCCGGCGGGCCTCGTCGGCGAGACGCCGGAACCGCAGCAGGTCCAGCTCGTCCTCGTCGACCCGCAGGTGGTAGCCGGTGCCGTCGTGGACCAGCCGGCCGGCCGAGTCACCGCCACGGTCCAGCGCCTGCCGCAGCCGGTGCACGTACGTGCGCAGGTTGCGTACCGCCGACGCGGGCGGCGAGTCCGGCCAGAGGCCGTCGACCAGCCGGGAGGTGGCGACCGTGCGCCCCGGGCTCAGCAGCAGCACGGCGAGCAGGAGGCGGGGTTTGGTGCCGGTGAGCGTGACCGGGTGGTCGTCCACGTGAACGGTCAACGGACCGAGGACACTGAAGTGCATCGATGTATTCCCCCGCTCCGCAGTACCGTCCACAGTGTGGTGTACCGATGGATTTCCCACCTTCGGCTGGGGAATACCTCGCTCCCAGATGGTGCAAGTAGTCACCGATCGGTGTGTACTTCGTGACCCGGGGTGAGTTGCGCCGTCGCCCGCCGCGCCGCGTCGAGCACCGCCACCGCGTCCGCCACCCCGGCGCCCGCCGACCGACCCTCCCGGACCAGCCCGGCGAAGTCCTCCGCCTGACGGGCCAGGGCCGCGTACATGGTGGCGTCGCCGTCGGCCGGGTCGAGGAAGGTCAGCCGCTCGTGGTCCCGGGTGCCGAAGACCTCCACCGTCGCCATGTCGCCGCCCCGGTGGTGCCGGCCGAGCGAGACCAGCGCGGTGCCGCCGCCGGACAGGCCGAGCAACGCCTGGGCGCTGTCCACGTCCCGGCCGCGTACCGCCGGGTCGGTGACCGGCCCGGCCGGCTGCACCGCGACCCGGTCGACCTCCTGCCCGGTCAACCACCGGATCTGGTCGAACTCGTGCACGCCCATGTCCACGAAGATCCCGCCGCTGCCGGTGCGGAACGCCGCCGCCGGGGGCTCGCCGTCCCACTGCGCCGCGGCCACGAAGAGGATCTCGCCGAGCTCGCCGCCGGCGATCCGTTCCCGCAGCCGGCGCAGCTGCGGGACGAACCGGCGCCAGTAGGCGACCTGGAACGGGATCCCGGCGGCGTCGGCCACCCGCCCCGCCTCCGCGGCCTCGGCCGGGTCGAGCCCGGCGGGCTTCTCGCACAGCACCGGCAGCCCGGCCTTGGCGGCGGCCGCGACCAGCGCGCCGTGCCGCCCGGTGGGCGCGGTCACCAGAACACCGTCCGGCACGGCGTCCGCGAGCAGGTCCTCCATGCTCGGGTACGCCGGCAGCCCGGCCGCGGCGACCGCCTCCCGTGCCGCCGGAACCGGGTCGACCACGTACCGGATCCGGACCGTCCGGTGCTCGGCCAGGGCCCGCAGGTGGTGCCGGCCCATCCGGCCCGCTCCCACCAGTGCCAGCCGGAACTCATCGCTGCCGGTCATCGTCGGTTCCCCTCTCCTCGTCGGTGCCGTTCGTGCCGTCCGTACCGTCGTCGCCCAGCCAGCCGGCCAGCGCGGCCACCACGGCCGGCGCGCCGGCGCCGAAGACCTCGAACCCGTCGTGGCGCCACCGCCGGGTCACGCCGCCGGCGGCCTCGACCAGCGCGGCGCCGGCCGCGATGTCCCACGGCGCGGGGTCGAAGCTGACGAACGCGTCCAGTTCCCCGCGGGCCACCGCTGCCAGGTCGCACACGGTGGAGCCGGTGTTGCGCAGGTCGGCGACGCGGGGCGCGACACCGACGAGCGCCTGGTACGCCCGCCGTCGCGGTCCGGGCGCGTTCGGGACCGCGAACGCCACCAGGGCGTGCCCCGGCTGGGCCTCGCAGTTGACCGCGACCGGGGCGTCGCCGTCGAGCGCGCCGTCGTCGTCCAGTACCAGGCAGGCGCCGGTGGCCGGTTGCAGGACGGTGGCCGCGACCACCTGTCCTTCGCCCACGTCGCAGCCGGTCGCCACCGCGATGCTGACCGCGTAGCGGCTCGCGCCGTGGCTGAAGTTCAGCGTGCCGTCGAGCGGGTCGACGATCCAGCGCAGGCCGGAGCAGCCGTCGCTGGCCCCGGACTCCTCGGCCAGGACGGCGTCCTGCGGCCGGTCGCGGGCGAGCAGGTCGAGGATGGCGCGCTCGCTGGCGTGGTCGGCGCTGGTCACCGGGTCCTGGGCCGCGCCGCCCTTGTGTTCGGTCTGCAAGCCCTGGCCCCGCGCCTCGCGGATCGCGTCCGCACCGGCCCGCGCCGCGCGCAGGCTCAGGTGGCGCAGGTCGCCGGGAGCGGCGCTGATGCTCATCGCGCCACCTGCGCTTCCCGCGGCGCGGCGACCCGCGCGTAGCCGCCGTCCACGAACAGCAGCGGCGGGATCGGCCGGAGCAGGCCCGCCGAGCGGACCGCGCCCATCAGCACCGCGTGGTCACCGGCCGGGTCGGCGGAGACCGCCTCGCAGCCGAAGTACGCGACCCCGTCGGTCAGGCGCGGGCAGCCGGTCACCCGCTCGTCGTCGTAGGCAACACCCGCGAAGCCGTCGGCGCCCGCCGGCCGGCCCCGGCTGGCGAACCAGGCCGCCTCCTCGCGCTGGTCGTCGCCGAGCACCGTCACCGCGAACCGGCCGGTACGCCGCACCGCGGCGAGCAGCCGGCAGTCCCGCCGTAGACAGACCAGCAGCATCCGTGGTGACAGCGACACGGTGGTGAAGGAGTTGACTGTCATCCCCACCGGGCCGTCGGGACCGACGGCAGTCGCCACCGCCACTCCGGTGGCGAAGCGCCCGGCCACCGAACGGAACGCCCGTTCCTGGTCCTGTCCGTTTCCCGTGCTGGTCATCACCGTGCTCCTCTCGTCGCGCTGCCGACCAGGTCGGCGGTCCGGCGCCGGTCGGTCTTGCCGTTGGCGTTCGTGGGCAGGGCGGCCACGTGGTGGATCCGGGCCGGCACCATGTAGGCGGGCAGGCGGTCCGCGCACCGGCGGGTCAGCTCGTCGGTGATCCCGTCGGCGCCGGTGTAGACCGCCCGCAGGGAGACGTCGTCGCCCGCGCCGAACGCCAGCACCACCGCGTCCTGCACGCCCGGGTGGCCGCGCAGGACCATCTCGATCTCGCCCAGCTCGATCCGGTAGCCGCGCAGCTTCACCTGGTCGTCCAGCCGTCCGTGGTGCACGAGCGTGCCGTGCTCGCGGCGGACCCGGTCACCGGTGCGGTAGTACCGGCGGCCGGCGTCCGTGACGAACCGGCCCTCGTCGTCGGCCGGGTCGAGATAGCCGTCGAACCGCTGCGTTCCGTGCACGCACAGTTCGCCGTCGTCACCGCCGACCGTGCCGTCCTCGGCGCGCAGGATCGCGTCGAGCCCGGGGTGCGCGTCGCCGATCGGCACGGTGCCGTTCGAGGTCACCGGCCAGGCCGCCGGGTCTGCGGGCAGCCGGTGACCGGTGCAGGTCACGGTCAGCTCGGTGGGGCCGTAGAGGTTCTCCACCACGCTGCCCGGCGCCGCCGCCGCCCACGCCCGGGCCTGCTCCAGCGTCAGGGCCTCACCGGCGAAGAGGCTGTGCCGCAGGCCGGGCATGGCGCCGGGGGAGAGCATCCGCATCCGCCGGGCCAGCGAGACCACCGAGGGCACCGAGAACCAGTGCGTGATCCGCCGCTCGTTGACGAACCGCACAGGCGTCAGCACCTCGTCCGGCTGCGGCACCACGAGCGTGGCGCCGCCGCCCCAGGCGACGAACATGTCGAACACGGACGGGTCGAAGGTCAGGTCGAAAGTCTGCGACAGCCGGTCACCCGGGCCGACCGGGTATCGGTCCCGGCAGTGCGCGAGGAACGCGTCCACGTTGCGGTGGCGGATCGGCACGCCCTTGGGCCGCCCGGTCGAGCCGGACGTGAACAGCAGGTACGCCACGTCGTCCGGCGCCACCGGGGCGTCCGGCGGCGGGACGCCCGGCGCGCCGTCGAGGCGTACGGTCACGGCGTCACCCGCGACCTGCGCCGCCGTGGCGGCACCGGCGTCGTCGACCACCAGCGCGTCCACGCCCGCGTCCCGGCACAGCCGGGCGGTGCGGGCCGGCGGGAAGGCCGGATTGAGCGGCACCACCACCGCTCCGGCGCGCAGCGCGGCCAGATAACCGGCGTACGCGGGCAGGCTGCGGGCGGCCAGCAGGCCGACCGCGCGCGGGCGCCGGCCCACCTCGGCGTGGATCCGCCCGGCGAGGCCGTCGGCGAGGTCGCGCAGCCGGCGGTAGGTCACCGGCTCCCCGCCGACCTCCAGCGCGACCGCCTCGGGCACGCGTGCCACGCTCCGCTCGAACCAGTCGTAGAGACTCATGGCGTTGCTCCCTTCACTGTGCTGTCGTCGATCGGGCTTCCGGCGCCGGCGGCGTGGGACGCCGCGCTCAGGTCACCGCGCCCGCCAGTTCGTCGGCGTGGTCGGCGATGCCGGCGAGCATCGCGCCGGTGGCGCCACCGGCGATGCCGAACATGGCCGCCTCGGTGCGCAGCTGCGCCTCCCCGCCGTCGCGGAACGCGTCCGCGCCGCGCAGGCGCACCGCCTCGGTGGCGACCCGGTCCACGGTCTCGGCGGCGCTGACCTTCAGCAGCATCCCGGTGACCGCGGACGGGACGGCGGCCGGCGCGTCCAGCAGCGGCGCGCACAGCGCGTCGAGCTGGTGCACGGCGACCAGGCACCGGGCGTACCGCTCACGGACCGCCGGGCGGTCCCACAGCGCGCCCGCCCCGGCCGGTCGCCGCCGCAGCCAGTCGTGCAGGCCCACCAGCATCCGGTGGCACATCGCCCGGGCCCACAGCGCCCCGGCGACCCGTTCGACGCCGACCTGCCGGGCGAACCCGGCCAGCGCCCGGCCGGGACGGCCCAGCACGGCGTCCGGGCCGAGCGCCACGCCGGCGAAGCGCAGGTGGCCCACGCCGGACCCGGCGAACGCCCGGCCGGCGGACCCGACTGTCACGCCCGGCGCGCCGGCCGGCACCAGCACCCAGCAGAAGCTGGTGAAGTGCCGCGCCTCGCGGTGCCGGGCCAGCACCAGCGCCGCGTCGCAGCTCGTCGCGTTGGTGATCCAGTCCTTGCCGCCGTCCAGGACGGCGCCGTCGTCGCCCAGCTTCACCCGGGTCGCGGCGTCGAGCAGGTCCGAGCCCGAGCCGCCGGCGTCGGTGACGGCCAGCGCCACCACCGTCTCGCCGCGCAGCATCCCGCGCCGCACGCGCTCCGCCGGCCCGGCCGCGCCGGCCAGCAACGGCAGCACGGTGGCGACCTGGACGCAGACCGAGAGCGTCACGCCCAGCGGGCACCGGGCGTCCAGTTCGGTGAGCAGCACCGACAGCCGCCGGGGGTCCGGCTGGACGCCGTCCGGGTAGAGCGCCTCGACGATCCCGGCGGCGCCCAGCGCGCGCCACACGGCGCCGGGGTCGCTGTGGTCCACTCCGGACAGGGCGGCCCGCACGGAGGCGGCCTGGCCCCCGGGCGGCGTCGGCGTCGGCGTCGGCGTCGGCTCAGGCAAGACGCACCCCCGGGTCGCGCAGCGACAGCGCCCCGTTGGCCAGGCGCAGCCGGTCGTTGGCGTAGTTCAGCGAGGCCGAGCGCAGATCCCGGAACGTGCGCTCCAGCGTCAGCGGCGAGTCGGTCAGGTAGCCGTGGCGCAGGCCCGCCAGCTCGACCAGTTCGTGCGCGGCGGCGAAGGACTCCTCGGCCGCGCGGATCTTCAGCGTGTTGAGCAGCAGTTGCACCGGCGCCGCCGACATGTCCGGCGCGTCGGTGACCACGGAGACGGTGTGCCGCAGCAGCGCGTGCGCCGCGTCCAGCCGGGCCCGGATGCCGGCCAGCCGCAGCAGCACCAGCTCGGAGGAGGGGGCGAACTGCCGCCGTCCCGCCTCGCTGCGGGCGTGCCGCAGCACCCGGCCGTACGCGCCGGCCGCCGCCCCGATCCAGGCCGCAGCCCAGCCGACGTGCGCCAGCGGCGCGAAGACGGTGGTGGCGATCTCCCGGAACCCGCCGTGCTCGCCGACCACCTGCCACTGCGGCACCGCGCCACGCAGCCGCATCGGCACGCTGTGCGTGGCCCGCATGCCCAGCGGGCGCCACCCGCCGGTCACCTCGATCTCCACCTGGTCCCGGTCGGCGTAGACCAGGTCCACCTGGGCGGCCGAGTCGGCCCCCGGGGCGCGGGTGGTGATCAGGAAGGCGTCGGCGTACGGGCCGCCGGTCACGATCGGCGCCTGCCGGTCGATCCGCAGCATCTCGCCGTCGTGCTCCAGCGCCGACTCGGCGGTCATCAGGTGACCACCCTTGCCGGCCTCGGTGGTGACCGAGCCGAGATACCGCTCGCCCCGGGCCACCGCCGGCAGCACCTCGGCGCGCAGCTTCTCCCCGCCGTACGCGGTGATCGCGGCGACCTGCTGGCAGTGCATGGCGAAGACCATCGCCACCGACATGTCCACCCGGCCCAGCGTCAGCGTGACGTCGACCAGGTCCGGCAGCGTGCCGCCGGCGCCGCCCTCGGCGGCCGGGACCAGCAGCCCCAGCAGCCCGGTACGGCGCATGGCGGCCAGCGCCTCGGTGGGGAAGGCGGCGTTCTCGTCGGCCTCGCGGGCGTGCTCCGCCGCCACGTCGGCGACGGTCTCGACGGCCGGGGCGTACCCGGCGGCCGCGGTCATCGGGAACCACCGCCGACCGGGGCGCGCAGCTCCTCCACCACGCCCCACAGTCCACCGGCGGTGGCGAACGTGGAGTCGACGAGCTTGTCGTCGGGCACGGCGACCCCGAACGTGTCCTCGATGGCGAACAGCAGCTCGATCTCGCGCATGGAGTCCAGGCCGAGGTCGCGCAGGCGGGACTCCTCGGTGATCTCGTCCGGGCCGGCGAACTTGAGGAACGGGCGGAGCAACTCGGTGAATTCGGCGTTCATGACGTCACCTTTCATCTCGGGGTTCGGCAGTGGCGCCCGGTGTGTCGACCGGGTGCCGCGTCAGGGTCAGCCGGGACGTCTCGACGACGCGGTCGCCGTCGCAGACGACCTCGACCGGCGCGGGGTGGCCGAGGAAGGCCAGCAGGCTCGCCGAGAGGCCGTACGCCCCGACGTTCGGCACGGCCAGCACGTCGCCCGGCCGTACGTCTGGCAGGTTCGCGGCGCGGGCCCAGGTGTCCAGCGGCGTGCACAGCGGCCCGGCGACTATCGCGCCCTCCAGCGGCGCGCCGTCGCGGCCGTCGGCGGCGTGCAGGGCGGGTACGAGCGGCGGCAGCCGGCGCAGGCCGGACATCCCGCCGAGGTGGTTGATGCCGGACTCCAGCACCACGACCGGCGTGCCCTGCGACCGCTTGACGTCCAGCACGCGCGTCAGCAGCGTGCCGGCGGTGGCGGTGAGGAACCGCCCCGACTCGAAGGCGACTGTCGGCGCGCCGTCGCGCCAGCCGGGGAAGAGCTCGTCCAGGGCCGCGGCGACCCGGTCGGCGAGGCCGGTCAGGTCCGCGTTGTGGCCGGGCCGGGCGAACGGCGCGCCGAAGCCGCCGCCGAGGTCGAGCAGGGTCAGGTCGATGCCGAGCAGGTCCCGCAGCCGCCGGGCGGTGGTCGCCGCGGCGGTGAACTGCGCCACCAGCGCGTCCACCGAGTCGACGTTGCTGCCGGTGTAGAGGTGGAATCCCCGTACCGGGGCCGACGGGCGGGAGCGGAACCGCTGCGGCTCCTGCTCGATCCAGTCGGCGTCGGCGCCGAACTGGGACGCGACGCCGGTCATGGTGAGACCCTGGCCCGGGTTGGGCACCCGGTCGTTGACCCGCAGCAGGCAGCGCAGTTCCACGCCGTGCGCGGCGGCGATCCGGTCGGCCTGGTCCAGGCCCTCGGGCGAGTCGACGGAGAGCCAGCGGACACCGGCGCGCACCGCCTCGGCCACCTCGGCGTCGCGCTTGCCGGGTCCGGTGTAGAGCATGCTGTCGCCGGGCACGCCGGCCCGCAGCGCCGCGGCCAGTTCGCCCGGGGAGCAGATCTCCGCGTCGCAGCCGGCGGTGTGCAGCGCCGCCACCAGCGCCGGGTGCGGGTTGGCCTTGAGTGAGTAGAACAGCCGACTCGGTGCGGGTAGCGCCGCGACCAGGGTGGCGTGGCTGGCGCGTACCCGGGCCAGGTCGTAGCGGTAGGCCGGGGTGTCGAAGGGCAGGTCAGCCATTGTGCTCACCCGCCAGCCGGGCCAGCGCCCGCCGGTCCACCTTGCCGTTGCCGGTCAGTGGCAGGTCGGGCAGCACGACGCAGCGCGCCGGCACCTTCATCTCCTCCAGCTGCTCCCGAAGTCGGCGCAGCACGTCGGCGGGGGTCAGCTCGGCCACCACGAACAGCGTCGCGCCGTCGCGGCCGTCGGCCGGCGGCAGCACCCCGGCCGCGTCCACGCCGTCGACCCGGTAGGCGGCGGCCTCCACCTCGGTGGCGCTGACCCGGGTGCCCTTCTCCTTGTAGACGTCGTCGCGCCGGCCGGCGAAGTGGACGTACCCGTCGGCGTCCACGTGACCGTGGTCGCCGGTGTGCAGCTGCGGGAACAGACCGTGGGCGCGGCGGAACCGCTGCGCGGTCAGCTCGGGTCGCCGCCAGTAGCCGGCCATCACGTGCGGGCCGCGTACCACCAGCTCGCCGCGGACGCCCGGTGGCTGACGCCGTCCCTCGGAGTCGACCGTGAAGATCTCGGTGCCGGGCAGGGCCCGTCCGCAGGCGCCGGGCCGGCGCAGGTCGGCGTCCGGCGGCATGATCGCGGCGCGCTTGCACTCGGTGAGGCCGAACATCAGCTGGACGGTCAGGCCGGGCAGCAGCCGGCGCAGGCCGGCCAGCACCTCCGGGGGCATGGCCGCGCCGGTGTTGGTGAGCAGGCGCAGCGGCGGGCGCGGCGCGCCCGCCCGGCCGAGCAGCCGCAGCAGGTTGATCGCGAGCGACGGCACGCAGGGCAGCACCGTGGCGCCGGACCCGACCAGGGTCGCCAGCAGGCGGCCACCGGTGTCGCCGGGGTCGCCCAGGCGCAGCCGGGCGCCGGCGACGGTGCTGAGGAAGATCTGGTAGAGGCCGTAGTCGAACGAGGGCGGCAGCAGGACGTGCACCACGTCGTCGGGCCGGTAGCGCAGCTCCGACTGGATCGCCCGCACCGCGAACGTGACCTGGGCGTGTGTGGAGACCACCGCCTTCGGCATGCCGGTGCTGCCGGAGGTGTAGATCAGGCAGACCGGGTCGACCGCGAGCGGGGCCGGGCCGGCGGGCACGCCGCCGATCGCCGCGGCGGACGCGGCGCGGCGCGCCTCGGCCGCGCCGCGCACCGGGACGCCGCGGGCGCGGGACAGGCCGGCCAGGACCGGGTCGTCGGTGAGGACCAGGCCCGGCTCGGCGTCGTCGAGCACGTGCGCGAGGGCGACCTCGGGGGCCGGCGTCCGCAGGACGACGAAGACACCGCCGGTACGGGCGACCGCGTACAGCAGCGCCGGCAGGGTCGCGTCGGCGGGCAGCGCCACCAGCACCCGGTCGCCGCGCCGGACGCCCTGCCCGCGCAGCCAGCCGGCCAGGCGCAGGCTGTCGGCCCGCAGCTGACGGTACGTGGACTCGACGGTCCCGTCCCCGACGGCGGGCGCGTCGGGGCGCTCGTCGGCGGTGCGGTCCAGCAGGTCGTGCAGCAGTTCGGTACTCATCGGGCACCTCCGGTGGCGGCGCCGAACATGGCGCACAGGGAGCCGACGTCGCGCAGGTCGGCCGCGGTCAGTGCGGTGGCCGGAACCTCGACGCCGAGCCGGCGTTCGACCCGGTCGATGACGTCGACCAGCCGGAACGAGTCGAAGCCGGGCAGTTCCCGGAGCACGTCGGTGGTGCGCAGGGTCGAGCCGTCCAGGTCCAGGGTGTCGCCGAGCGCGCCGAGCACCGCCGCGCGTACGCCGTCGTCACCGGCCCGGTCCGGCGCGGCCGGCGCGGCGTCCTCGCCGGTCCCGGCGGCCGGTCCGGCCATCGACTCCAGCGCGGCCAGGTGGTCGGCCATCAGCGCGCCGAGCGCGTCCGCCAGTTCCGGCGCGGCCGGCCGGCCCGCCTGGGCCCGCCGCAGCGCCACGTAGCTGCGCGTGGCGAGTTGCTGCCAGCGCGCGGCCTGCCCGGCCAGCGCGGCGGCGGCCTCCGGCGCGACCGCCGCGAGCCAGTGTTCGTGCAGGTCGCGGGCGCGGGCCAGCAGCCAGACGTCGAGTACGAAGCGGTGCAGCCCGGCGACGGTGTCCAGGGCGGCGCCGGTGCGGGCCAGGTAGGTTGCGATCTCCGGGCGGGCCCGGGCGGCCCGGGCGGCGTTGCCGGCGAGCATGGCGGGCACGTCGATCGCCGGGGCCGGGTGCGTCGTCACCGCCAGTGTGTGCGCACCCCCGGCCAGCGCCGTGTCGAACGCGGCGGCCGGCATCCGCCACACGCCGGGACGCGCGGGGCCCCAGGCGGTGTCGTTGTGGTACGCGTCGACCACAGTGACCTCGTCCGGCTCGGCGGCCGTGACGAGGAAGCTGTGCCGCATGTGCTCGTGCCCGTGGTAGGGGCACCACGGCAGGTCGTACGCGTCGGCGGTGACGTAGAGCGGCTGGCCCGGGGCGGCCAGCCGGCGCACCTGCGGGCCGTCGAGCTGCATCCACCGGCCCTCGACCCGCAGGCCCAGCAGGTCGACCGCCTCGGCGGCCCGGTCGTCCGAGGTCGCCTCGACGGTGACCAGGCCGTCCTGGTCCCGGGTGCGGAACCCGTACCGGGCGCCGAGGGCGAGGTGGCTGCCGGACCCGTTCGCGTGGTCGGCCAGCAGGGCGAAGCTCGTCTGGAGACAGTCCAGCGCGGTCGCGTGCAGGCCGGTCAGGATCGGCGTCCACACCGGATCCGTGCTCGGCCGGTCCGGCGCGTTCGGGACGTGGTGGGACATGGGGGACTCCTCGATGCTGATACGTGGGGCGGGGCCGCCGGCGCGGACGGTGCCGCGCCGGCGGCCGGTGCGAAGGTCAGCTGTCGCCGCGGCCGTCCAGCCCGTTGGCCCAGGCGGCGAGCGCCTGCGCCTGCTCGGCCAGCGCGTGCTCGTCGGTGCCGATCGGGTCCTTGAAGAAGAACCCCAGCTCCTCGATCGGGCCGACGTGCCCGGCGCGGTGCGCGGCAGCGGTCAGCCGGGCCAGGTCGAGCACCAGCGGCGCGGCCAGCGTCGAGTCCACCCCGCTCCAGGTCAGCTGCATGGACATCCGGACGCCGAGGAACCCCTCGAACGAGACGTGGTCCCACGCGGTCTTGTGGTCGCCCAGGTCCGGCACGTTGTCGATGTGCAGCGGGGCCGTGACGTCCTCACCGAGCAGCGCGGGCAGCACGCCCGACTTCGAGCTGAGCTTGCTGCGGGCGTTGCGCGGATCCTCCAGCGTCGCGCCGTCGCCACCGCCGAGCAGGTTCACCCCGGCCCAGGAGAGCACGTGCAGGGCGCGGCTGGTGAACATCGGCGCCAGGGCGGTACGCAGCAGCGTCTCCCCGGTCTTGCCGTCGGAGCCGGCGAACGGCACGCGCTCCCGCTGCGCCATCATCTCCAGCGCGGGCAGCCGGGCGCCGGTGGACGGGGTGAAGTCGACGAAGCCGCAACCGGCCTGGAACGCCGCGTACGCGACCACGGAGCTGGCCGGCAGCGCCTTGTCGTCCGGATCGGCCATGGCGCGGGTCAGCGCGTCCAGGTCGTCGTGCTCGGGCCGGTGGTCGGCCGGCGGCTCGGTCGAGGACACGTTGATGACGACGACCCGGGACAGCCCGTTGCGGGCGCGGAACTCCTCGATGTCGCCGGCGAGCCGCTCGACCACCTCGGCCAGCGGTGCGGTCTCGGTGCGCGCGTCGTAACCGGTGCGCAGGTTCCGCTCGACCTCGGGCAGGCTGCCCCGCACGGCGGCCAGCACCGGCGCCGGGATGACTCCGGAGTCGACGAGCGACTCGGCCTTCTTCTCCAGCGGCGTGTCGACGATGTCGTGCCCGCCGACGACCAGATCGTTCCAGCTCGCCAGCGGCGCGTCGCGCAGCATGCCGGTGTCGGTGACGCAGCCGGTCGAGTCGGCCATGCCGGCGCGCAGCGCCAGCAGACCGGTGATCGCGGTGGTGGCGACCGAACCCCGGGCGCCGTTGAGCCACACGCCGACAGGCGCGTCCGTGTCGGGGGACGGGTTCGGAACGTGCGGGGTCTCGCGATGGGTGACGGTCACGGGAAGTTCCCTTCTCTGGGTGCGCCGGGGGCGGCGCGAATCAGCGGGCGAGCACCTTGGCGACGGCGACGGCGATGTCGTGCATGTCCTGTTCGCTGCCGAGGAAGGTGCTGTGGTGCGTCTGGACGGTGTGGGCCGCGAGCCATTCGGTGTTCGGGTACGTGCGCTCCCGGTGGATCTCCGCGAAGCGCTCGGCCAGCGGCGCGAGCAGCGGCTTCGTCCACGGCTGGAGCAGCCGGCTGCGGTGCAGCGGCTCGTCGGTGCAGTAGAACCGCCGGCCCAGCTCGGCGGTGAGCGCGCTGGCCACGGCGGCGTTGTCCATGCCGGCCGGCAACTCGTCGAAGACGATCGTGCCTTCGTAGATCGAGATGCGCGTCTGGCCCGCCGCCGGTTGCAGCAGCCGTACGCCGTCGACGCCGTCGAGCATCTCGCCGAGCAGCCGGTAGTTGTGGTTGCGGACGCCGTGCTGCTCGTCCAGCGTGGTCAGTTGCGCGCAGGCCACCGCCGCGGAGAACTCGTTCAGGCAGAAGTTGGCGCCCTGTACGCCGGCGCTCTCCTCCAGGTCCAGTTCGCCCGCCGGCGTCCGGTCGCCGCGGTAGCGGCGCGAGTCGGCCCGCAGCTCCTGGAGCACCGGCGCGAGCATGTCGTCGTCGGTGACCACGGCCCCGCCCTCACCGCAGGTGAGCACCTTGCCGTGCTGGAAGCTGAAGCAGCCGAGCCGGCCGAGCGAGCCGGCCTGACGGCCCTGCCAGGTGGCGCCGTGGGCCTGCGCGCAGTCCTCCACGACGGATATGCCGCGTGGTTTCGTGACCGCGTCGAGCGCCGGCACGTCGGCCATGTTGGAGGCCCAGTGCACGGCGACCACGGCGCGCGGGTCCACCGACAGGTCGAGGTCGTCCGGCCCGACGCAGCCGGTGGCCCGGTCGACGTCGACGAGCACCGGGACCAGGCCGGCGCGCAGCGCGGCGGTCGCGGAGGCGGTCCAGGTCAGCGCCGGTACGAGCACCGTCTCGCCGTAGCCGAGGCCGAGTGACTCCAGGGCCACCACCAGGGCGCTCGACCCGTGGTCGACCGGCACGCAGTGGCGGGTGCCGACGTAGCGGGCGAAGTCGGCCGCGAAGCGGCGCTCGAACAGGGCGGTGTCGCCGACGGACGGGCTGCTGATCGCCCACCGGCCGCCGGTCAGCACCGCGGAGAGGTTGCCGGCGGCGTCCGGCGCGGGGATCGGCCAGCGTGGCCAAGGGCGGTCGGGTGGGCGGACCGGCCGGCCACCGTCCACGGCGAGCCGCCGGTCGAGAGGGATGGAGGTCGTCATGCCTTCGACCTTGATGCCCATCGATACATCAGCGGTACACACGCGATAGCCGGCACGGCCGGCGCCGTGTATCGGCGTTGTATCCGCGTGGTCGAACCTCGGGGCATGAGCCGATCCGCATCGCCCGTGGGCGAACCGACCGAACCTCGCGCCGTCGCGCGTGGCGTCTCCGTCGTCATTCCGGTCAAGGACCGGGTGGCGGAGATGCGCCGCCAGCTCCGCAGCCTGCGCGACGCCGCCCCGAACTGCCCGGAGCCGGTGGAGGTGGTGGTCGTCGACGACTCGGCGCCCGCCGCGGCCGCCGCGCACCGCGCCGCCTGCGCCGAGTACGGCGCCCGCTACGTGCGCGGACCCCGGCACGTCGGGGCCAAACGGAACCTGGGCGTCCGGCACGCCCGCTACGACCTGCTGCTGTTCACCGACTCCGACTGCCGCGTGCCGGCCGACCTGATCACCCGGTACGCGGCCCGGCTGCGCGCCTCCGGCGACGAGGTCGCCGGCGTCACCGGCCCGGTGATCGTCGAGCCCGGCGACAGCGCGTTCTTCCGCGTGATGCGCCGCTCCTACCTGCTGCTCGGCGACCTGACCCGGCCGCTGCACTACGAGCGCGTCTCCTGGGCCGCCGGGGCGAACATGGCCCTGAAACGCTCCGTCTTCGAGTCGGTCGGCGGATTCCCGGAGGACTCCCCGATGCCGCTGGGCGGGGAGGACCTGCACCTCGGGCTGCTCCTCACCGACGCCGGCTATGCGCTGCTCACCGACCCGGACGGGGTGATCACCCACGACACCGGTGTCGCCGACACCTTCCGTGCGGTCGCCTACCGGTTCACCACGTACGGGCGCTCCGAGCAGTGGCTCTGCCTCGCCCACCCGCACCGGCGCCGGTTCGTGTTGAACACCGCCAGCACGCTCGCCGTGACCGCCCTGGCCGGGCTGCTGACCGCCCGGCGGAGTGGGGGACGCAGCCTGCTCGCGGTGCCGGCCGTCGCGGCCGCCGTGATCGCCGCGAAGACACCCGGCCGGCTCGGCGGCGACCGGGGACCGCGCGCGGTGGCCGAGTCGATGGCCTGCGCGGCGATCGAGACGCTCTTCGACGGCGCCGCGTTCGTCACCTCGCTCCGGCTCGGCCGCCCCGACCTGCTCTTCACCGGCTTCCGCGCGCCGGACGAGGCGGACTACCAGCCGGACGAGGCGGACCACCGACCGGACGAGGTGGACCGTCGACCGCTCCCGCCGGTGGCCGCGCCGCCGGTGGCGGCCTGACGAGGGAGTGGCCGTGCCGACGACGTTCCCGCTGGCCCCCGGCCAGCAGATGATGTGGGAGTTCATGACCGCGCTCGACCCGGCTCACCCCGGCGCGTCGAGGCTCGTCGTGGTGGAGTTCCGCCGGTTGCGGGGCACCCTGCGGGTCGACGTGCTGCGACAGGCGATGCAGGACGTGGTGGACCGGCACGACGCGCTGCGGATGCGGTTCGACCGCATCGGCGTGGAGCCCGAGGTGCAGATCCTGCCGCACGTCGAGTCGCCGCTGGAGTACGTCGACCTGTCCGGCCTGCCGCCGGCCGAGCAGCAGGCCCGCGTCGAGCGGATCGCGTACGCGCACCGCAACGACGAGTTCGACCCCGGCCGGGCGCCGCTGTGGCGGGCCGCCCTGGTCCGGCTCTCCGAGACCGAGCACGTGCTCGCGCTCTGCTTCTTCCACATGGTCTCCGACGGCTGGTCGTGCCGCGTCGTGGTGGAGGACCTGTGCCACGCGTACGCGGCCCGGCTCGGCGCGGCCGATCCGCAGCCGCCGCTGGGCGTGGACCCCACCGCGCTCGCCGCGCTCCAGGAGGCGGAGCAGGCCGGCAACGGCGTCGACGCCGCCGCCCGGGCCGCGTACTGGCGGGACCGGCTGCGGCCGGTGGAGCCGTACCAGCTCTTCCCGGCGTCGCCACCGGCGCCGGACGTCGCGCTCAGCGCCGAGGTGGCCACCCGCTTCGCGTTCCCGCCCGAGATCACCGCCCGGCTGCGCCCGGCCGCCCGGCGGGCCCGCACCAGCCCGTACGTGCTGCTGCTCGCCGCGTACCTGGTGCTGCTGTCGCAGCGGGCCGGTCGGTCCCGGGTGGTGCTGGGCACCACCACACTCGGCCGGGAGAGCCCGCTGTCCCGGCAGCTCGTCGGTCAGTTCACCAACAACGTCTACCTGCCGGTCGACGTCGCGCCGGACGCGCCGATGAGCGCTGTGGTCGGCGTCGCGCACGCCTCGCTGGCCGAGGCCGTCGCGCACGCCACCGCGTTCCACCGGCTGGCCCGGGCGGTGCGTCCCGACTTCGCGGCGATCCGCCCCTGGCCGGACAACCACCTGTTCGACGCCTGGTTCCAGTCCGCCGCGTCGGCGTCGCCGGTGCTGCACTGCCCGGAGCTGCGGGTGGAGCCGGTCGACATCACCGCCCGGCCCGCGCCCGGCACGCCGCCGCCGGTGGTCGCCGCCGACGTGCCGCCCGAGTGCCTGCCCGCCTGGGTCAAGCGGGGCTCACCGATCGTCGTGGTGGACGACGACCGGGCCGGCGGCGTGGTGATCCGCAACCGGGGCGTCTTCGGCGACGACCTGGTACGCGGGCTGATCGACGACTACGTCGCGGTGGTCTCGGCGCTCGTCACCGACCCGGGCACCACCCCGGAAGGGGTACGCCTTCCTGACGGTGCGTGCTTCCTCGACCACGCGATCGGGTAGGAGATCCGACGGACCGCTCGGAGAGAGGTACGACGACCATGACGGACACCTCGACGAACCAGCACACGACGGAGCAGCAAGCGCCGCCGGTGCCACGCTCGGCCGTACGGGCCCGCTGGTCGGTGGCGCTGCTCTTCGTCATCATGGGCCTGGCCATCGGCGGGTGGTCGGCCCGCGTGCCGGAGGTGCGGGACGCGGTAGGCGTCGGCAACACCGGCTGGGGCCTGGCCAACATCGCCACGAACGCCGGGGAGCTGGTCTCCCTGGTCGTGGTGGCGGTGCTGATCAGTCGGATCAACACCCGCCGGCTGGCGCTGGCCGGGGCCGCGCTGATCCTGGTCAATGCGCCGCTGCTGGCCGCGTCCACCACAGTGGTGGCGCTGGTCGGCGGGCTCGCGGTCTGGGGCTTCGCGGCGAACCTGCTGGCCACGCCGATGAACGCCCAGTCGGTCGAGGTGCAGAAGCGCTACGGGCGGCCCATCCTGTCCACGTTCCACGCCGGCTTCAGCATCGGCATGCTGGCCGGCGGCCTCTGCGGCACCGGCGCCGCGGCGATCGGGATGTCCCCGTCGGCGCAGATGGCCGTCACCAGCGTCCTGCTGGGCGCGCTGCTGGTCGGCACGCACCGCTGGCTGCCTGACACGCCCCGGCAGGAGACGAAGGACGGCGAGGACCGGCGGCGGCTGCGTGACCGGTTCACCCCGCAGCTGCTGCTGCTCGCGGTGATCGCCTTCCTCGCCTCGTTCGTCGAGATGGCCGGCGCACAGTGGAGCGCGCTGTACGCGACCGAGGTGGCCGGCGCCGCCGCGGTGCTGGCCGCGGCCACGTACACCTGCCTGTCGCTGGCCGCCACCGTGGCCCGGCTGTTCGGCGACCGGCTGGCCGGCCGGTTCGGGCGGATCCGCTTCGTCCGGCTGTCGGCGCTCGTCGCCACCGCCGGCGTGGCGCTGCCGGTGGCGTACCCCCATCCGGCCGCGGTGATGGCCGGCTTCGGACTGCTCGGCTTCGGCCTGGCGTGCGTGACCCCGACGGTGCTCGGCTTCGCCGGCGAGCAGCCCGGCCTCACCTCGGGTGAGGGCGTCTCGGTGGTGGCGATGGGCCAGTGGCCGGGCGCGTTGCTGGCGGCGCCGGTGATCGGCCTGCTCGCCGGTGCGCTGGACCTGCGCAGCGCGTTCGTGGTGGTGGCCGTGATGGCGCTCGCCGTGGTGGCGTTGATCGGGCGGGTCCGGGCGACGGCGTTGCCCGGCGAGAGCCCGGTCCCGCCCCGGCCGTGACGGCCGGGGCGGGGGCGGCGGTCAGAAGTCGTCGTCGAAGGTGACCGAGCCGGTCACGCCGACCTGGTACGCCGACACCCGGCGCTCGAAGAAGTTGGACAGTTCCTGCACGTCCTGCAACTCCATGAACGCGAACGGGTTGCCGCTGCCGTACATCGGCGCGATGCCGAGCACGGCGAGGCGCCGGTCGGCCACGTGCTGGAGGTACTCGCGCATGTCGGCCAGCGACATCCCGGGCACGCCCTGACCGAGCAGGTCCTCGGCGAAGCTCACCTCGCACTCCACCGCCTCGGCCAGCATCTCCCGGACCTGCTGCTCCATCTCGCCGTCGAACAGGTCCGGCTCCTCGGCGCGTACGGTCTCCACCACGTCGAAGGCGAACGCCATGTGCATCGACTCGTCCCGGAACACCCAGTTGGTGCCGGAGGCCAGCCCGTTGAGCAGCCCCCGGGACCGCAGGAAGTAGACGTAGGCGAACGCGCCGTAGAAGAACAGACCCTCGATGCAGGCGGCGAAGCAGATCAGATTGAGCAGGAACGCCCGCCGGTCGTCGCGGGTCCGCAGTTCCCGCAGCTCGAAGATCGAGTCGATCCACCGGAAGCAGAACTCGGCCTTGCGGGCGATCGACGGGATGTTCTCCACCGCGGCGAACGCGGCGAACCGTTCCTTCTCGTCCGGCACGTACGTGTCCAGCAGGTTCAGGTAGAACTGGACGTGCACCGCCTCCTCGAACAGCTGCCGGGACAGGTAGAGCCGGCCCTCGGGGGAGTTGACGTGCTGGTAGAGGTTGAGCACGAGGTTGTTGGCGACGATGGTGTCGCCGGTGGCGAAGAACGCCACCAGCCGCGACACCAGGTGCCGTTCGGCGGGGGACAGCTTCGCCAGGTCGGCGAGGTCTCCGTGCAGGTCGACCTCCTCGACCGTCCAGGTGTTCTTGATGGCGTCCTTGAACCGGTCGAAGAAGCGCGGGTAGCGCATCGGCCGCAGGGTCAGGTCCATGCCGGGGTCGAGCAGCATGTGCCGGGTCGGCGCGGTGGTGGTCACTGGCATGCCTCGCAGCTCTCGGGGTTCTCCAGGGAACAGGCCAGCGCCTCGTCGTCACTCACGGCGGAGACCACGCCGGAGACCGGGGCGAGCACCGGGGCGACGGTGGCCTGCTGGATGCGGGTGGCGGGACGGGATCGCAGGTAGTAGGTGGTCTTCAGCCCGGCCTTCCAGGCGTACAGGTACATCGAGGAGAGCTTGCCGATGGTCGGCGCGCTCAGGAACAGGTTCAGCGACTGGGACTGGTCGACGAAGGGCGCCCGCGCGGCGGCCAGGTCGATCAGCGCCCGCTGCGGCAGCTCCCAGGCGGTGCGGAACAGCTCCCGCACCGGCGCGGGCAGCTCGGTGATGTCCTGCACCGAGCCCTCGGCCCGCTTGATCCGGTCGCGGACCTGCGGCGTCCACAGCCCGCGGGCCTTCAGCTCCCGCACCAGGTACGTGTTGACCTGGAGGAACTCCCCGGACATCGTCTCGCGCTTGAACAGGTTGGACACCTGCGGCTCGACGCACTCGTAGCAGCCGGCGATGGACGCGATGGTGGCGGTCGGCGCGATCGCCACCAGCAGCGAGTTGCGCAGCCCGTGCGCGGCGACCCGCTCGCGCAGCGCCGCCCACCGCTGCGTCTGCGCCGGCTCCGCGCCCCACAGGTCCGGGTGCAGGGCACCCTTGGCGGCCCGGGTCTGCGGGTACGCCGGATGTGGACCGAACTGCTCGGCCAGCCCGGCGGAGGTCTCCAGCGCGGTCAGCAGGATCTCCTCCTGCACCCGGGTGGACAGCTCCTTGGCCTGCGCCGAGTCGAACGGCAGGCGCAGCGTGAAGAACGCGTCCTGCAACCCCATCAGGCCGAGCCCGACCGGCCGCCAGCGCGGGTTCGACGCCGCCGCCTGCTCGGCCGGGTAGTAGTTGATGTCGATCACCCGGTCGAGGAAGACCACAGCCGTACGCACGGTGGCGCGCAGCCGCTCCCAGTCCACCCCGTCGGCGGTGACGTGTGCGCCGAGGTTCACCGAGCCGAGGTTGCACACGGCGGTCTCGGCGTCGTCGTTCACCTCCAGGATCTCGGTGCACAGGTTGGACAGGTGGATGACGTTGCCCGGCTCGCCGGTCTGGTTGGACAGCCGGTTGGCGGCGTCCTTGAACGTCATCCAGCCGTTGCCGGTCTGCGCGAGCGTGCGCATCATCCGCCCGTACAGGTCCCGGGCCTTCACCGTGCGCACCGCGTTCTTCTCGGCCGCCCGGTACGCGGCGTCGAACGCCTCGCCGTACAGGTCGGGCAGCTCCGGGGCGTCCGACGGGTCGACCAGCGACCACTCGCCGTCGGCCTCGACCCGGCGCATGAACTCGTCCGGGATCCAGTTGGCCAGGTTGAGGTTGTGCGTACGCCGCGACTCCTCGCCGGTGTTGTCCCGCAGCTCCAGGAACTCCTCCACGTCCGGGTGCCACGGCTCCAGGTAGACGCAGGCCGCGCCCTTGCGCCGGCCGCCCTGGTTGACCGCGGCCACCCCGGCGTCGAGTGTCTTGAGGAACGGCACGATGCCGTTGGACCGCCCGTTGGTGCCCCGGATCAGCGCGCCCCGGCCGCGCACCCGCGACCAGGAGATGCCGATGCCGCCGGAGAACTTCGACAGCTTCGCCACCTGGTGGTACCGCTCGTAGATCGAGTCCAGCTCGTCGCGCGGCGAGTCGACCAGGAAGCACGACGACATCTGGGTGTGCCGGGTGCCGGAGTTGAACAGCGTGGGGGAGCTGGGCAGGTAGGCCAGACTGGACATCAGCCGGTAGAAGCCGACCGCCTCGCCGGGGGTGCGGGACAGCCCGCAGGCCACCCGCAGCAGCCAGTACTGCGGCGTCTCCACCACCAGCCGCGACTGCGGGTGCCGCAGCAGGTAGCGGTCGGCGACGGTACGCAGTCCGAAGTACTCGAACCGCAGGTCGCCGTCCGGGTGCACGGCGTCGTCGAGCTTGCGGGCGTGCCGGGCCACGAACGCGGCCGTCTCGTCGCCGATCAGCCCCAGCCCGTGCGCGTACGCGATCGACTGGCTGAAGCTCGCCACGCCCTGACCGCGGACCTCCTTGTCCACGTACGCGGCGAGCAGCCGCGCCGCCAGCTTCGAGTACTGCGGCTCCTCGCCGATCAGCTCCGCCGCGGTCTGGATCGACAAGCGGTCCAGCTCGGCGGTGGTCGCCCCGTCGTAGAGCCCGCTTATCGTCTTGGTGGCCACCCGCAGCGGGTCCACCTCGTCCAGGTCGGCGACCCAGCGCTCGACCGCCCGGACGATCTTGTTGACGTCCACCGGCTCGGTGTCGCCGTCCCGCTTGCGTACCCGCATCGCCGGCCGGCGGGTCTCGGACCCGCCGGTCCCGGACGGGGGACTCTCCTGTACGACAGTCATGACCTCTCCTCGCTGTCACCGTCTGGAGACGGCGGGAGACGCCAACGGGCGCGGCACGGCCGGCCCGGCTGCTGGCGTCGGTCGTCCCGCGCGACCTCCGACCGCCGTACGCGGAGGCGCACGGCGCGCTGGCAGGTCTTCGGACTCGCGGGCCCGACCGGGGTCGCCGGTCGCCTACTGGCCGTCGCTTCCCAGGCCGGTGGCCCAGTGCTGTTGACGGCTGTCGTTCCCACTCACCGCTGCGGGGCAGTCCCGGACTTCCACCGGGTTCCCTCTTGCCTCGGCCTCGCCCCGGAGGGCTCGGCCGAACCAGCTGCGGCACCACCATATATGGCGGTGAGGGCGGTTGGGCAACACCAGATGTCGTGTCGGGCGTGTCGCATGGATCTCACTGTCCACAGTGCCCACCCCCGATGCCGGCGCTCGCCGCCGGGCGCGATACTCGACGTATGGGGAATACCGGACGCCGCTGGGCGTGGGTGGCGGTCCTGCTCGTCGGCGTCGGGCTTCACCTGCTGGTGCTGGAGACACTGGCCGGCACCGGGACCGTCACGTTCGTTCCGGCGCTGATCCTGCTCGGCGCGTGCGTTGCGCCCGCCGCGTTCCTGGCCTTCGCCCAGGGGCGCCCGGCCCGCCGCCCGGTCCCCGGCTCCGTCGTCGGCGTCGCCGCGCTCCTCGGCGGCGTGATCGGCGTGGTCGCCGCCGGCTGGCTGGAGTACGGCACGCTGCACCGCCTCGACGTCCTGCCGATGGCGCTCGTCGGCCTCGCGGAGGAGACCGCCAAGCTGATCGTGCCGGCCGGCATCCTGCTGCTGTGGCGGCGGCACCCGTCCCCGGCGCAAGGGCTGGTGATCGGCGTGGCCTCCGGCGCCGGGTTCGCCGCGCTGGAGACCATGGGCTACGCGTTCACCGCGTTCGTCGGGTCGCAGGGCAGCCTCGGCGCGGTCGAGCAGACGCTGCTCGTACGCGGCCTCACCGCGCCCGCCGCGCACCTGGCCTGGACCGGGCTGACCGCCGGCGCGTTGTTCACGTTCGCCGCCGCGCCCGGCGGCCGGAAGCTGGCGGCGTTCCTGCTCACCTTCGCCGCCGCCGTCACGCTGCACACCTGCTGGGACACGTTCGGCACCCAGCCCGCGTACCTGTTCATCGGCGGCGTGTCACTCGGCTGGGTGCTGCTGCGCCTGCACCTGGACCGCGAGCCGCCGGCCGCGTCCGGGACGCCGGCCGCGCCGGCGCCCCGGGAGCCCGCGGCCCACCCCCGCTGAGCCGGGACGCCTGGCCGCCCGTCAGCCGGCGGCCAGCCGGACGCCGAGCGCGACGAAGGCGACCGCGCAGAGCCGGTCGACGCGCCGTGACCAGCGGCTGTCGCCCCACCGGCCGGCGAACCGCCCGGCGCCCACCCCGAGCGCCAGGTCCACGGTGAGCTGCACCGCGACGAACAGCGCGCCGAGCAGCACCAGCTGCGCCGCCACCGGGCCCGCCTCGGGCCGGACGAACTGCGGCAGGAACGCCACGCTGAACAGGATCATCTTCGGGTTGAGCAGGTTCGTCAGCAGCCCGCGCCGGAACGCCCGCCCGGCGCCGCCGTCCGGCCGGTCCGCCGGGGCGCCGGGCCGGCCCGTGCCGCGCAGCGCCCGCAGACCCAGCACGATCAGGTACGCCGCACCCGCCCACCGGATCGCGGTGAACAGCACCGGGGACGCGGCGATCACCGTGGCGAGCCCGGCCACCACGGCGGCGACGTGCACCGCCTCCCCGGCGGCGACCCCGAGCGCGGCCACCGCGCCGGCCCGTGGGCCGTACCGGGTGGCGTTGGCCAGCACGAACATCATGTCCGGACCCGGGGTGAGCATGAGCACCACGATCGCGGCGAGGTAACCGGCGAGCGTGGCCGCCGACAGTCCGAGCACCGGTCAGCCCTCCCCGGCGCCGTCGAGCAGCGCCCGGCGCAGCGCCAGCCGGTGTTCGCGCCGGATCTGCGCCTCCCGGTAGCGCCGCCGGTCACCGTCGGTCTCGGCGTGCAGCGGCGGCACCGGCCGGGGCTGGCCGTCGTCGTCCACCGCGACCATCACCAGGTGCGCGGTGGCCACGTCCACCGGCGGCACCGCGCGGTCCCACCGGTCCGCGCTGACCTTCACCGCCACCTCCATCGAGCTGCGGCCGGCCCAGGTGATCCGGGCGTCCACGTGGACCACGTCCCCGACGCGTACCGCGCGCAGGAACGCGGTCTCGTCGATGGCGGCGGTGACGGCCGGCCCGTCGGAGTGGCGGGCGGCGACCACCCCGGCGACCGAATCGATCAGGTTGAGGATCCGCCCGCCGTGGACCGTGCCCATCAGGTTGGTGTGGTGCTGGTCCATGATCTGCGACAGGGTCAGATGCGAGGCCGACGGTGGTCGGCCGGTGAGCGTGATGGTGTCGGGCACTGTGCGGTTCCGTCCTCGCAGAAGCGGACCGCCGACCGGCCGGGGTGTGCACGTCGAGGGCACGCCGACGGCGCACCGTGCGGCGTGTCACCCGCCCGACCCACCCGCGAGGTCGACGGCGGCGCGCACCGGTGGTACGCGCGACGCGGGCAGGTCTTCGGACTCGCGGGCATGACACGAGGTCGCCTACCGGCCGTCGCTTCCCAGGCCGTGGCCCAGTGCTGTTGACGGCTGTCGTTCCCACTCACCGCTGCGGGGCAGTCCCGGACTTCCACCGGGTTCCCTCTTACGACACCCGGCCGTCGCCGACCGGGTGAACCAGCGCTTCCCGCAGCGTAGCCCAGCCGCGGCGCGCTCCCGGAGCCACCCGGCCGGGCGCGTTCCCGTCACCCTTCCGTCGCGTCGAGCCGCTTCTGCATCCGGTCGAGCCGGTCGAGGACGTCGTGCATCATCACGCGCAGGACCGTCGTGTCGGCGTCGCGCTCGGGCAGCATCCGGCCGAACGCGACGCCGTGGTAGAGCGCGGACAGCACGGCGGGTGTGACGACGGCGGTCACGCCCGTACGCCGCAGCACGTCGCCCGCGTCGCCGTCGTCGCGCAGCAGCCCCAGCAGCAGGTGGCTGCCGGTGGTGACGGCCGAGGCGTGTGCGGTGGCCTGGCCGGCGGCGGCCGTCAGCACCGCCCGGGTGGCCGGCGACGCGGCCGGCTCGGTGGGTGTCAGGGCCGGGGTGGGGGAGTCGCCCAGGGCGGCGCGGATCGTGGCGGCGGGGAAGCCGAGCAGCTCGACGGTGTTCAGCACCAGGCTCTCGCCCTCGTCGAGGAAGGCTCGCAGCAGGTGGACCGGCTCCACAGTGACCGCGCCGGAGGTGGACGCGAGGGCGTACGCCTGGCGCAGGATCGCCGCGACGTGGTGGTTGGCCGGCGGGGTGAGGGTGAGCCCGGCGGGCAGCGCCCGGGTGGCGGGGGTCTCGTGGGCCGCGCCCGCGGCGCCGTCCAGGGCCTGGGTCAGTGCGGTCTGGCAGATCCGGGAGACCGGAAGCCGGGCGTCGCGGACGCGGTCGGCGAGGGCGTCGGGCAGATAAACGTTGACCTTGGGCACCTGACCGATCCTGTCACGTGACCATCGAACAGGTCAGCCCTTGATCGCCTACATTTCCTAGGGTTATAGTAGGGTTATGCCCGCGCCGCTGACCACCCGACGAGCCCTCGACCAGGGCCGTACGTCCAGCGCGCTCTGTCGCCGCTGAGCCCCACCGGCTCACTTCGCACACCTTGCATCGTCGTGCCCCGGGCACGACCGACTCCCCTTGAGGCCGCACGCCATGACTCAGCACGACCCTGTCCAGAAAGCCCGCGCCGACCTGACCGCCGGCATCAACAAGATCTTCGCCGCCTCGGCCATGTCGGCCAGCGGGCACGGCAACATCAGCGTCCGGATCCCCGGTCACGACGACCGCCTGCTCGTCAACGCCGGCGAACTGCTCCGCCCGTGGCCCGCCGACGACCTGCGGGTCGCGGCGCCCGCGCTGCGCACCGTCAACGACGACGTCGTCGTGGTCGGCCTCGACGGCACCGTCCACGAGGGAACGCCCAGCCCGTCGGTGGCCGCCATCCTGAAGATGCACATCGGCGTCTACCAGGCCCGGCCGGACGTCAACGCCGTCATCCACACCCATTCGCCGTACGCCACCAGCTACGCCCTCGCCGGGGCGCCGCTGCCGGCCCGGTACGAGGCACTGCTCGTGCACGGCCAGCCGGTCGACATCCCCGTCGCGCCGTGGGCGCCGCGCGGCACCGAGGAGGCGGTGCGCGCGATCGCCGAAACGTTCGCGGCGCACCCCCGCACGTACGCGATCCTGCTCGGCAACCACGGCCTGCTCGTCGCCGGCGACTCCGCCAGGCACGCCGCGAGCCTCGTCGTGGCGATCGAGGAGGCGGCCGTCTCCAGCATCGGCGCCGAGCCGCTGGGCGGCCCGGTGCCGTTCCCCGACCACGTCCACGACCTCGACCTGCGCCTGCGCTTTGAGGAGCCGACCGCATGACCACCCGTAGCCGCCGGATCGCCGGTGCCCTCGCCGCCGTCCTGCTCACCACGTCGCTCGCCGCCTGCGGCGGGGACGACGCGCCCGCCGCGGCGAGCGCCGACGGCCTCACCACCGTCCGGCTCGCCTCGTCGCCGCTGGGCCACCTCGCGCCCATCTACCTGGCCCAGGAGCGGGGCATCTTCGCCAAGCACGGCCTCAAGGTCGAGGTCGACACCGAGACGTCCGACCTGACCTCCGTGCCGGCCGTGCTGGCCGGCAAGGTCGACTTCGCCACCGGCGACCTCACCACGCTGATCGTCGCCCGGTCCAAGGGCCTGGACGTCAAGGCAGTGGTGCCGGCGTCGGCGTCCACCGGCAAGGAGGGCGCCGACTACGGCGCCCTGGTGGTCAAGGGCGACTCCGGCATCACCAGCGCCAAGCAGCTCGAAGGCAAGACGATCTCCGTCAACATCCTCACCAACATCGCCGCCGCGGCGGCCCGGGAGGCGGTCCGCGCCGACGGCGGTGACCCGACGAAGGTCAAGCTCGTCGAGATCCCGTTCCCGCAGGCGCCCGCCGCGGTCAGCACGGGCCGGGTGGACGGCGCCTGGGTGGTCGAGCCGTTCCTGTCGGCGGCCAAGGCGCAGGGCGCGGTGCCGGTCGGGTGGGGCTTCACCGACCTCGCGCCCGACCTCACGGTCTCCGCGTGGTACGCGGCCGGCTCCTACACCTCGAAGAACGCGAAGACCGTCACGGCCTTCCGGGACGCGGTGCGGGAGGCCTACGCGTACGCCCGCGAGCACGAGGACGAGGTGCGCGCGAAGATCCCCACGTTCACCGAGATCAAGCCGGAGGTGGCCGCGAAGATCACCCTGACCGGTCTGCGTGACGAGGTCAGCCGGCAGGCCGCCGAGAAGCTCGCCGGCTATGCCCAGCGCGACGGGCTCATCACCAGCACACCCGACCTCGACGAGCTGATCCTCAAGTGAGAAGGGGGTGGCTCGGCGCCGTGGGCCTGGCGGGCGCGGCCACGGCGTACGAGATCCTCGCCCGCCTGTTCTTCGAACCCGCGCACGTGCCGCCGCTGAGCGCCGTGGTGCCCGAGGCGCTGCGCCTGCTCGCCGGGGAACGGTTCTGGACGGCGACCGGTCGTACGCTGTCCGCGGTGGCCGTCGGCCTGGTCATCGCGGTGGTCGCCGGCATCCTGGCCGGGTTCGCGCTCGGCTCGGTGCCCCAGGTGCGCCGGGCCACCTCCTCCACTCTCGACTTCCTGCGGCCGGTCCCGTCGATCGTGCTGATCCCGGTGCTGGTGCTCGTGCTCGACGTCCGGCAGATCACCGTGCTGCTGGTCGCCGTCTCGTGCTTCTGGATCGTCGTGTTCCAGGTGCTCTACGGTCTGCGCGACGTGGACCGGGTGGCAGTCGACACCGCCCGCGCCTTCCGGCTCGGCCGGCTGGCCCGGACCGTGCACGTCACGTGGCCGACCGTGTTGCCGTATCTGGGCACGGCGCTGCGGCTGATCGTCTCGGTCGCGCTGGCTCTGGCGCTGACCGGCGGTCTGGTGATGGGCGCCGCCGGGCTCGGCGAGATGATCTGGAGCAGCCAGGAGTCCGGCGAGTCCACCGGCATGTACGCGCTGGTGCTGCTCACCGGCGGGCTCGGCATCGGCCTCGACCAGCTCGCCCGGCTCGCCGAGCGGCGGCTGCTGCACTGGCACGTGGCGACCCGGCGGGAGGCCGTCGCATGAGGGCGCTCGGCTACGCGCTCGGCCTGCCCGCGGTGCTCGTGGCCGCGTGGTGGGTGGCCAGCGACGGCAGCACCAACGTGTTCCTGCCGCCGCTGCGTACGATCGTCGAGGCGTTCCGGGACGTGTGGTTCTCCGGCACGTTCGTCAGCGACGTGGTGCCCAGCCTGTGGCGCCTCGCCGCCGGGTACGCCGTCGCGCTCGCCGCCGGCGTCACCCTCGGCTTCGTGATCGGGCGGTGGGCGGTGCCCCGCGCGCTGACCGGCCCGCTGCTGGCGTACTTCCGGGTGCTGCCCGCCCCGGTGCTGATCCCGGTGCTGCTGGTCGCGGTCGGCATCGGCGACGCCACGAAGCTGGTCGTCATCACGGTGGGCGCCGTCTGGCCGATCCTGCTCAACACCGCCGACGGCGTCCGCGCCGCCGACGAGGTCGGGCTGGAGACCGCCGCCGCGTACCGGCTGCCGCGCCGCACCCGGCACCTGCTCGTGCTGCGCGGCGCGAGCCCGCAGATCTTCGCCGGCGCCCGTCAGGCGCTCGGCCTGTCGATCATCCTCATGGTGGTCAGCGAGATGCTGATGAGCACCGACGGGCTGGGCTTCACTGTGGTGCAGTTCCAGCGCAGCTTCGCCATCCCGCAGATGTGGAGCGGGGTGCTGCTGATCGGCCTGCTCGGCTTCGGGCTGGCCAAACTCTTCGAACTCGTCGAGCGGCGCGCGTTGCGCTGGCATCGAGGCCACACCGGACAACTCACGGAGCGACGATGACCTCCCTGCTCGAGATCGCCGGGGTCGGCAAGACCTACCGGGCCCGGGAACGCACCGTCGAGGTGCTGACCGCTGTCGACCTGTCCGTGTCCGAGGGCGAGTTCGTCGCGCTCGTCGGCCCGTCCGGCTGCGGCAAGACCACCCTGCTCAAGATCGTCGCCGGGCTGCTGCCGGCCACGACGGGACAGGTCCGGTTCGACGGCCGCCCGGTCACCGAGCCGCCGGCCGGCCTCGGCGTGGTCTTCCAGGAGTACGGCCGCAGCCTGTACGCCTGGAAGACGGTCCGGCGGAACGTCGAGCTGCCGCTGCGCCACCTGGGCCTGAGCCGGGCGCGGCGGCGGGAACTCGTCGCCGACGCGCTCGACGCGGTCGGCCTCGGCGCGGCCGGCGACGCGTACCCCTGGCAGCTCTCCGGCGGCATGCAGCAGCGCGTCGCCATCGCCCGCGCGGTCGCCTACCGGCCCCGCCTGCTGCTGATGGACGAGCCGTTCTCGGCCGTCGACGCGCAGACCCGGGCCGACCTGGAGGACCTGGTCGCCGCGCTGTGGAAGCGCTACGGCATGACCATCGTCCTCGTCACCCACGACATCGACGAGGCGGTCTACCTCAGCCAGCGCGTCGTGGTGCTCGGCACCGGCGTCTCCGGCGTCCAGGCCGACATCCCGGTCGACCTGCCCGCCGACCGCGAACAGATCGGCACCCGTTCCTCCGCCCCCTTCGGCGAGCTCCGCACCCGCGTGTGGACGCAGGTCCGCCGTACCCCCGACGGCGAGCCGCACGCTCGCCGTACACCCGAGAGCGAGATGGCATGAGCAACGCCCGATGGACCGACACCGGCGGCGGCGAGGGCCCGCTGTGGTCCTTCCGAGTCGGTGAGGTCGAGGTCTTCCCGATCCGCGAGGTCGACTACTTCGTGGAGCCGGCCGAGTTCTTCCCGCAGATGGAGACCGAGTCCTGGACCGACGGTGCGTTCTACACGCGCGAGCCGTTCACCCACGACGGCCGGATCCTGCTCAACCAGGAGGCTCACCTGCTGCGGACGCCGGACCGGCTGATCCTGGTCGACGCGGGCGGCGGCAACGGCAAACCGCGCAACGGCGGCGTCTTCGACCGGGCGGACCGGCCGTTCCTGGAACAGTTCGCCCGCGCCGGGGTGTCGCTCGGCGACATCGACACGGTCGTCTTCACCCACCTGCACGTCGACCACGTCGGGTTCGCCACCGGCGCGGACGGTCGCGGCGGCTGGGAGCCGACCTTCCCGAACGCCCGGTACCTGGTGGTCCGCGAGGAGTTCGACTGGTGGACCGGCCCGGAGGGCGCGCGGGCCATGCGGCGTACCGGCGACTACATCGCCGACAGCATCCTGCCGCTGCGCGACGCCGGAGTGCTCGACCTGATCGAGGCCGACCACGTGCTGTCCCCGCAGGTGCACCTGGTGCCCGCGTTCGGCCACACCCCGGGCAACGTCTACCTGGTCGTCGAGTCGGCCGGTCAACGGGCGCTGTTCGCCGGCGACATGCTGCACCACGGCGTCCAACTGGAGCGGCCGGAGTGGAGCATCCGCTACTGCGTGGTGCCCGGCGACTCCGCCGACCAGCGCCGCCGCCTGCTCGAGCGGGCCGCCGACTCGGGCGACCTGCTCGTGCCGGCGCACTTCCCGTTCCCCGCGGCCGGACATGTGCACCGGGCGGAGCGCGGCTTCACCTACACGTTCCTCGACGTCTGATGTTCATCGCCGACTTCCACACCCACCACGCCTGTCCGGACCATCCGGCGGTGCTGCCGCACAACGCCACCGGCGTGCTCGCCGCCCGCTGGGCCGACACCGCCCGGCGGGTCGCCGACCTCGACGACCTGCTCGCCGAGTCGGGCCGGTACGGCGTCGACCTGCGTGTGCTCAGCGCCCCGCCGGCGATGGTCACCCCGCACGGCGAGCGGACCCGACCCGGCGACCAGCGGCGGCTCAACGACCATCTGGCGACCGTGGTCGCGGGAGACCCCGCCCGCCTCGCCGGGCTCGCCACGATCGACGCCTTCGGCGGCGAGGCGGCCGCCGGGGAGGTGGTCCGAGCCGTCCGTGACCTGGGCCTGCCGGGCGTCGTGGTCGACTGCGCCGCCGCGGACGGGCGGCTGCTCGGTGACCCGGCCGCCCGTCCCACGCTCGTCGCCGCGGCCGAGCTGGGCGTACCGGTCTTCGCGCATCCGATCAGCCGGTCCACCCTGACCGCGGAGTTCGCGGGCCTGGGCCGGCTCGGCACGTCGCTCGCCCGCGGCACGATCACCGCGGCCGCGCTGCTGTCGCTGCTCACCGGCGGTGTCCTGGCCACGCTGCCCGGCCTGCACGTGGTCTTCCCGATGCTCGGGGTGGCCGGCCTCGCCCTGGCCGCCGCCACCGACGAGGGCGCACTGCTCAGCGCGCCGGACCGGAGCGCCCACGTGTACGCCGACACGATGGGTTTCGCGCCGTCGGCGATCCGCTTCGCCACCGACCTGCTCGGCGCCGACCACGTGGTGGTGGGCGGGGACTGGCCGATCGCGGAGCGGTCCACCACCCGCGACCGGGTCGAGGCGGCGTTGCGCGACGCGGGTCTCGGCCCGGACGACAGCGCCCTGGTGGCCGGCGCCAACACGTTGCGGCTGCTGGGCCGCGGCTGAGCCCCGGTGGTGGGCAGCGGCGGACGTCAGGCCGGCGCCGATCCCGTACCGGCCGCGGCCAGCGGGGCGGCGCCGAACGACACCGCGAACCGCTTGCACCAGATCGACACGCTGCGCAGACCGTCCAGGTCCACAGTCGCCGGGATGTCGTACGCCTGGTCGCCGATGTTGCCCTTGAGCCGGCCCACTTCGACCCAGCGGCCGTCGTCGAACACCTGCCAGCCCGCGCGGCCGGGTAGCACCTTCCGGTCGGTGAGCCACACCCGCAGGTCGGGTCCGTCCGAGGTGTCCAGTCCGCGCAGGAGGAGCTGACGGCGGCCGTCGGCGAGGCGGACCAGCTGTGCCCGGCCGGACGTGTCGTGCTCGTGGGTGACGAAGTCACCGGCGGCGAGGACCACGTCGGCGGGCGCCGCGCCGGTCGACGGCGGGCCGGTCGTGCCGGAAGCCGGCGGGCCGGTGGTGCCGGCCGGCTGCTGCTCCGCCACAGTGGGCAGCGCCTCGCGTACCTCGCGGTCGGTGACCAGCCGCCACGGCTGGAACAGGTACAGGCTCACCCCGAGACCGGTGACGGCCACGAGGGCGAGCACCGACAACACCACACGTCTTCTGCCCATGCCGTGACGGTAGGCGGGTACCCGGCGGAAAGATCTTTCCGTCCGCTTACGGCTCGACCGCGGGCCGCCGCACCGGGCCGCCGGTGGGTAGCGTCTGGCCCATGGGGCGCTACGTGCTCGTCGTCGACGACGACCGGACGGTGAGCGACGTCGTCCGGCGCTACCTGGAACAGGACGGCTGCCGGGTCCGGCTGTCCTTCGACGGGCCCGGCGCGCTCGCCGCGGCCGAGGAGGAGCCGCCCGACCTGGTTGTCCTCGACCTGATGATGCCGGGTCTCGACGGCATCGAGGTGTGCCGGCGGCTGCGTCGCCGCCTGCCCGGCCTGCCGGTGGTCATGCTCACCGCGCTCGGGGACGAGGCCGACCGGGTCGCCGGGCTGGAGGTCGGCGCGGACGACTACGTGACCAAGCCGTTCTCGCCGCGCGAACTCGTGCTGCGCATCAGGTCGGTGCTCCGGCGCGCCGCCCCGAAGGACCGGGGACCGACCGGGGTGCTGCGCGACGGCGACCTCACCGCTGACACCGACCGGCGCGTCGCCGATCGCGGCGGGCAGCAGCTGTCGCTGACCGTACGGGAGTTCGACCTGCTCGCGTTCCTGCTGGCGAACCCGGGACGCGCCTGGTCGCGGGCCGAGCTGCTGGACCGCGTGTGGGGCTGGCGGTTCGGCGACCAGTCCACGGTCACCGTCCACGTCCGGCGGCTGCGGGAGAAGATCGAGGACCACCCGGCGCAGCCCCGCCGCATCGTCACCGTGTGGGGCGTCGGTTACCGGTACGAGCCGTCGGACCCGCCCCGGTGAACGAGCTGCTGGTCATCGGGCTCTACGCCCTGCTCGCCGGCGCTGTCGTCGGCGCGCTCGGCGTCGGCGCGCTGCGGCTGGTGCGCCACCGGTCGATCCTCGCGCACATCGCGGTGCTGCTCGCGGTCACGATCGCCTCGGTGACGGCGGGCGTCACGGCCGTCGCCCAGGCCATGTTCCTGTCCGCGCACGACCTCCAGGTCGTCCTCGTCACGGTCGCGGCGTCCGCGGCTCTCAGCCTGGCCGTCGGGGTGGCGTTCGCCCGCCGGCTGGCGCAGGCGGCGGTCTGGGCCGACCAGGCCCGGCAGCGGGAACGGCAGCTGGAGGCCGGGCGCCGTGAGCTGGTCGCGTGGGTCTCGCACGATCTGCGTACGCCGCTGGCCGGGCTGCGGGCGATGGCGGAGGCGCTGGAGGACCGGGTGGTCGACGAGCCGGCGGCGGTGGCCGAGTACCACCGGCGGATCCGGGTCGAGACGGACCGGATGACGCGTCTGGTCGACGACCTGTTCGAGCTGTCCCGGATCACCGCCGGAGCGTTGCGGCCCGCGCTGTCCCCGGTCCCGCTCGGCGACGTGGTCTCCGACGCGATCGCCGCCACCGCGCCGCTGGCCGCCGACCGGCGGGTCCGGGTGCTCGCCCCGGAGACCGGCTGGCCGACCGTCCGGGCCGCCGAGGCCGAACTCGCCCGCGTCGTGACGAACCTGCTGGTCAACTCGGTGCGGTACACGCCACCGGACGGCACCGTGCGCATCGACGCCGGACGGGACGACGACGACGCGTGGCTCGCCGTCTCCGACACCTGCGGCGGCATTCCCGAGGCGGACCTGCCCCGGGTGTTCGACGTGGCGTTCCGGGGCACCCGGGCCCGTACCCCCGCACCGGCCGGCGCCGGCGAGGCGGCGCCGGCCGGCGGCGGGCTGGGCCTGGCGATCGTGCGCGGGCTGGTCGAGGCGCACGGCGGGCGGGTGCACGCGCACAACGTGACCGGCGGGTGCCGGTTCGTCGTCCGCCTGCCGGCGGTCTGACCGCCCGGCTCACCGGGGCGGGCGGGTCGCCGCCGACGGCGGGCCGGGCGGGCCGGTCAGCCGGCGTCCGGGGGACCGGTCTCCACCAGGCGTCCCTCGGCCAGGCGCAGCCAGCGGCCGACGTTGATCGCGGTGAGGAACCGCTCGTCGTGGCTCACCACCAGCAAGGCGCCCCGGTAGGCGTTGAGCGCGCTCTCCAACTGGCCGACGCTGACCAGGTCGAGGTTGTTCGTCGGCTCGTCGAGCAGCAGGAGCTGCGGGGCCGGTTCGGCACCGAGGACGCAGGCGAGCGTGGCGCGCAGCCGCTCGCCGCCGGAGAGCACCCCCACTGGGAGATGCGCTCGCGGGCCGCGGAACAGGAAGCGGGCGAGCAGGTTCATCCGCTGCGCGTCAGGGGCCTGCGGCGCGAACGCGGCGAGGTTCTCCGCCACGGTACGGTCCAGGTCCAGCAGGTCCAGCCGCTGCGACAGGTACGCGATCCGGCCCTCGGCGCGGGCGATCCGGCCGCTCTCGGGCTCCAGGCCGCCGTCGATCAGGCGCAGCAGTGTGGACTTGCCCGTGCCGTTGGCGCCGAGCAGGGCGATCCGCTCCGGGCCACGGATCGTCAGGTCGACACCGTCGGCGGCGAACAGGGACCGCTCGCCGTGCCGGACCCGGACCCGTTCGGCGGTCAGCAGCGTGCGTCCGGCCGGCACGTTCGTGGCGGGCAACTCCACCGTGATCCGCTGCTCGTCGCGCAGCGCCCGCTCGGCCTCGTCCAGCCGCGCCCGGGCGTCGTCGACCCGCCCGGAGTGCATCTCGTTCGCCCGGCCGGCGGACTCCTGGGCGTTGCGCTTCATGGTCCCGGCGAAGATCTTCGGCAGGCCGGCGCTCTTCAGGTTGCGGGAGGCGTTGCCGGCCCGCCGGGCGGCCCGCTCGCGGGCCTCCTGCAACTCCCGCTTCTCCCGCTTGAGGTCCTGTTCGGCGCTGCGGACGTTCTTTTCCGCCACCTCCTGCGCGGCCCGCACGGCCGCCTCGTACGAGGTGAAGTTGCCGCCGTGGAAGCGCATCTCGCCGCGGTCGAGTTCGGCGATGCGCTCCATCCGGTCCAGCAGCGCCCGGTCGTGGCTGACCAGCAGCAGGCACCCGTTCCACTGCTCCAGCACGTCGTAGAGCCGGTGCCGGGCGTCGAGGTCGAGGTTGTTCGTGGGCTCGTCCAGCAGCAGCACGTCGGGCTGCTTGAGCAGTTGCGCCGCCAGGCCGAGGGAGACGACCTGCCCACCGCTGAGCGTGTCCAGGCGCCGGTCGAAGGCGAGGTCGCCGAGGCCGAGCCGGTCGAGCTGGGCGCGGGTGCGTTCCTCGATGTCCCAGTCGTTGCCGATGGTGGTGAAGTGCTTCTCGTCGGCGTCGCCGGCCTCGATGGCGTGCAGCGCCGCGATCAGCGGGGCGATCTCCAGCACCTCGGCCACTGTGAGGCCGGCGGTCAGCGGCAGGCTCTGCGGGAGGTAGCCCGGCACGCCGTTGACAGTGATCGACCCGGCGGTGGGCCGGTGTTCACCTGCGATCAGCTTGAGCAGCGTGCTCTTGCCGGCCCCGTTCGGCGCGACCAGGCCCGTACGGCCGCCGCCGAGCGTGAAGGAGAGGTCCTGGAAGACCGGGGTGTCGTCCGGCCAGGAGAAGGTCAGGTTCGAGCAGACGATGAAGGAATGGGACATCGGGAAGACGACCTCGGAGTGAGGGCAGGCGGACCGGAGCCGCCCGGCAGGGGGACATGGTCTCGGGGAACGACGAAGCGACCACGGCGAACGGCGCTCATCCGCGCGTGCCGGTGGTCTGTCACATGCCCGGGCTCACCCGGAGATGTCGTCGTCACCCGCCATGTCTGATCTCCCTGCTTGCCAATCCTGGACTGGATCACTCCGCTCCACCGTAGCACCGACGACGCTCGCGAGCCGGTCCCGCAGACGGGCGTGCCGGAGCTGGCAGGCCGCGAGTGGCGCGTGACCTGCGTTACCTCTCGCCGAGACGGGAATGTGATCACGGGAGGCGCATTTGACTCAGGGTGTGAGTGCCGCACCCTCTCGCGCCCGGCTGCACGCCGACCGGACCGGGACGCCCCAGAAGACCGATGCCGCCCCGACGCCCAGCCCGGGCGACCTGATGAGCCGCAGTCAGCGGCTCAAGCTCGTGCTGGTCCTGGGCTCGCTGATCGCTGTGGGTCCGCTGACCATCGACATGTACCTGCCCGCGCTGCCCGCCATCGTCAGCGACTTCGCGACCACGTCAGCGGCGGTCCAGCTGACGCTCACCGGCACGCTCGCCGGGCTCGCCGTCGGGCAGCTGCTGATCGGGCCGCTGTCGGACGCGATCGGGCGGCGCCGCCCGCTGATCGCCGGTCTCCTGCTGCACATCCTGGCGTCGGCACTGTGTGTGGTCGCCCCGAACGTCGCCGTCCTCGGCGTCCTGCGCGTCGTGCAGGGCCTCGGTGTCGCCGCGACCGCCGTGGTGGCGATGGCGGTGGTACGTGACCTGTTCAGCGGGTCGGCGTTCGCCACCATGCTGTCCCGGCTGCTGCTGGTGATGGGCGCGGCGCCGGTGCTCGCTCCGACGCTGGGTGGCGGCGTGCTGCGGTGGACCGACTGGCGCGGCGTCTTCGTGGTCCTGGCCGTCTTCGGGGTGCTGCTCGTCGCGCTGGCCACGCTCGCGTTGCCCGAGACGTTGCCGCCCGCGCGTCGCCAGCGCGGCGGAGTCGTCGCGACCGTGAAGACGTACGGCGGGCTGCTGCGGGACCGGGTCTTCGTCGGTCTGGTCCTGGTCGCCGGGCTCGCCATGGCCGCGCTGTTCGCGTACGTCGCGGGGTCGTCGTTCGTCCTCCAGGACACCTACGGGCTCGACGAGCAGGAGTTCGGCCTGGCGTTCGGCGCGGGCGCGGTGGGCCTGATCGGCGCCACCCAGTACAACGTGCGGCTGCTGCGCCGCTACCCGTCGCAGTGGATCCTGGTGACGTCGCTGGCGGCGGGCACGGTGGCCGGACTCGCCCTGGTCGTGTTCGCCGCGACCGGCTTCGGTGGGCTGCCCGCCCTGCTGGTGTCGCTGTGGCTGGTGCTGGCGGCGGCGGGCCTGGCCATGCCGAACGCCCCGGCGCTGGCGCTGTCCCGCCACGGCGAGGCGGCCGGCACCGCGTCCGCCCTGCTCGGTGCCGTGCAGTTCGGCGTCGGCGCGGTGGCCGCGCCGCTGGTGGGCGTGCTCGGCACCGGCGCGGTGGCGATGGCCCTGGTGGTGGCCGGTGGAATGGTGGCGGCGCTGGTGGTGCTGCTGGTCGTCGTCCGGCCGTCCCAGCTCGCGGGCCTGGAGGCGGCGCCGGCGGTCGCTGTCGCGCACTGACCCGGCCGCCCGGATCGCGCCGGGTGCGCGCAGTGCATACGCTGCTGCCATGAACGCCCCGGCCCGCATCCTGGTCGAGGGCATCCACGGCTCCGGCAAGTCGACGCTCGCGGCGCATCTGGCGCAGCGGTTTGGCCTGCCCTGGCATCCGGTCGACGACCTGCTGTGGGAGCCCGGCTGGGTCGAGGTGCCGGTGGCCGAGCAGCGCCGCCGCATCGAGGCCATCTGCCGGCGCGACAGGTGGATCGTCGACGGCGCGTACCACGGCTGGCGGGACGTGGTCCTCGGCCGCGCCGACCTGGTGATCGGCCTGGACTATCCGCGCGGGGTCTCGTTCCGGCGGCTGCTGCGGCGCACCCTGCGGCGTCTGGCGAGCGGTGAGCTGATCTGCAACGGCAACCGGGAGACGCTGCGCAGCGTGCTGTCCCGCGATTCCGTCCTGGTGTGGCACCTGACCGGGTTCGGGCGGGCGCGGCGGCGGATGCGGGCCTGGGCGGCCGACCCGGCCGGGCCACCGGTGCTGCTGTTCGGCGACCCGGCCGCTCTCGACGACTGGCTGGCGCGCGGAGCGCCGGTGACACCGCATGCCGGGCCGGACCGGGGCGGCATGCGGCCGCTGACGTGACTACATCGGGAAGCGGCCCTGGCGCCACTGCCAGTGCCGGCCCGCCCGCATGTGGTCGATCACCGCGCGCTGGAGCGCGGTGCGGCGCGGCAGCCGGTCCAGCGGCGTGCTCAGGCTGCGGAACACGAACCGCAGCACCTCGACGTCGCCGTCCGGCGTGTCCTGCTCCTGGTGGGGCTCCAGCGTGAACCGCCGCTGGAACCGGATGATGTTGGAGTCCTCCGGCAGGTATTCGCGCAACTGCGGGTCGAGCAGCCAGGAGCCGCAGGAGAACGCGGTGTAGTGCTCGCCGGGGAAGTGGCGCGGGAAGAACGCGCGGGCCCGCTCCAGCGATGCGTCGACCGCCTCCGGGGTCAGCGGTCCCGAGTCCGGGATGTGCAGGCCGATCGCGCCGCCGTCGCCGCGCTGGTGCTGCAGCCGGCCCAGCTCGTAGAGGCCACCGCGCACGTGCAGCGTCAGCCAGCTCTGCATGACCGGCCAGCCGTCACCGTTCATCCGCCGGTCGACAGCGAGGTTGTTGCCCAGGTCGGCGAGCGTCGCCCAGGACACGTCGTCGGGGACGTCGTGGTCGCGGTGGTAGGCCCGGACGGCGTCGACCAGTGCGAGGTACGCGTAGACGTAGAGGTGCCGCCAGGCCGGACCCCGGTCGCGCGGCAGCGCCGGGCCCGGCGTCAGCCAGGCGTGGCCGCCGAGGTCGGCGCGGACCAGGGCGGTCGAGCGGTCGAGCAGCCAGCGCAGCTCGGGAGTCCACAGTGGTGAGCCGGGCTCCGGCCAGGCCGCCAGGATCTCGGCGGCGTCGTCGGGGCGGACCGCGAGCCGGTCCAGCAGTGCGGGCGCGTCCGCCCGGGCGGGCAGCGGCGCGGCGGGCCGGTCACCGGCGAGCCGGTGCACCCGGTCGACCTCCTCGACGGGCACGCCGAGCCGGCCGGCGACGTCATCGACATCCATGGCGGTGACGCTACCGGCCGGCGCCCACCCCGACAGCCCCGTGCGGTGCTCAGCGCCGTTGCTGGCACGGCACGCAGAAGCGGGCCGAGGGCAGGATCTCCAGGCGGGCGGTCGGGATGTCCTGCCCGCAGCGCTCGCAGACGCCGTACGTGCCCTCGGACACCCGCTTCAGCGCCTGGGCGGTGTCCGCGACGCCCTGGCGGGCGGTCTCGATCAGCCGGCGCAGCGTGTCCGGGTCGTGCCCGCCGTAGTCGGGCTGCCGCGTGTGCAGCGTCAGCTCGGTGAGCTGGTCGGTGTACTCGCCGAACTGCCGGTCCAGCAGTTCGCGCAGCGTGTCGGTGCGGTTGAGGGCGTGCGTCATGATCAGGCGCTCCTTTCCGGGCGGCGCTCGGTGTCGTGCGGGTGTCGCAGGGCCGAGATGGCGGCCATGCCGGCGCCGGTCAGCGCGGCGGTACGGGGTGACGCGGCGCGGTGCACCGTCGCGCCGAGCGTGGCGACCAGGCGGGCCGTCACGTCGGGCCGGGTGGCGCCGTCACCGATGACGATCGGGCCACGGGCCAGCGCGGCGCGGACCTGGGGCCGCAGCGCCGCGTCCTGACGCAGCTCGCGTACCAGCCGGGAGGTGGTGTCGGCGAGCATGGCGGCGGTCGTCGTGTGGTTCAGGTCCCGGGTGCCGGCCTCGGCCCGCCGGGCGGCGACCACCCGGCCGTCCTCCAGCAGCGCCACCTCGGTGAGCTGGGCGCCGATGTCGGCGACCAGCAGGGTGCCGGCGGCGGCGCCGGCACCGATGGCGCCCGCCCGGACGCTGTCGAGGAACAGCAGCCGGGACGGCGCGAGCACGGCGGTGAGCACCCGGCGGGTCGCCTCCTGCTCGGCCGGCGCGGCGAGCACCGGGCGGCAGGCCACGACCAGCGCGCCGACCGGAACCGGGGTGCGGTGGTCGCGCAGGATCTGCCGCAGCTCGGAGACGCAGCCCGGACCGTCGACGATCCGGCCGCGCCGCACGACCGGGCTGCGCAGGCCGTGGCCGAGCGGGACGCTCAGCGTCCGGCCCGGTCCCAGCCAGATCCGCAGCAGGCTGCTGCCGAGGTCCACGGCGAGCGGCGCCGCGTCGACCGTCACCGGCGGGCGGCTGCCGTGGGAGCGGCCGATCAGCATGCCGGTACGGGCCGGAGGACGAATGGCGGTGACAGGGTGCGGCATACCGACCTCTTTCGGATCAGGGTGCCCAACGGGCGGTGGACGATGCGGGGAAGGGGCGTGGCCGGGGCCGCGGGCGTCGGATTCACTCGACGACGCCGGCGGCCGGGGGCTCAGACGCGCTTCTGGTCGCCGCTCGCAGATCGGGACGCGAGGAGACCGGCGAACACCGGTGGCGGAGCCATCGACGTGCGGGTCATGCTCACCACCTCCTCGCTACTCGGGTACCGCCTCGGACCTCCAGCGTCGCCGGGAACACCACGCGCGGCAGTGCACACCACCGGCCAACAACGGGCGCAATGATTGCCGGTGGCCGGAACCCGGATTCACCCGTACCCCGTGGCTATGGTTGACACATGGAGAACGCGAGCCCAGCTCGAACATCCACCGCGTCGCCCTGACGCCGGCCGGCTCCGGCGGGCCCGCGGCGACCGCGTCCGAAGGAGGTCCCCGTGATCATCGAACGTACGACCCTCCCCGGCATCGGGGTCCGGCACACGCTGACCACGGAGGAGGGCCGCCGGATCGGCGTGATCGACTATCAGGTCGGCGGCCGGCGCGACGTCGTCCACGACGACCCGGACGACCCGGACCGCATGGTCACGCTCACCCTCACCCCTGACGAGGCGTCGGCCCTGGCGAACCTGCTCGGCTTCCCGGAGCTGGTGGCCGTACCGGCCTGAGCCGGTCACCCGGCGGCGGCCCCTACGCCGGCAGCGGCCGGCGCGGCCAGTCGAGCGCCCGCGCGCCGAGCACGGCGGCGTGCAGCGTGAACCGGTCCCGCGCGTCGGCGGGGTCGTAGCCGCTCAACGCCCGGATCCGGGCCAGCCGGTAGGTGACGGTGCGCACCGACACGTGCAGCCGGCGAGCCGCCTCAGTGGCGACCTCGCCGCAGGCGAAGTACTCGTTCAGCGTGTCCAGCAGCGGCTCGGCGCCCCCGCGCGCCTGGGCCAGCGGCGTCAGCACCGCCCGCACCAGATCGACCATGGCGGGCTGGTCGCGCAGCAGCACCCGGTAGATCAGCAGGTCGTGCGCGTCGATCACCGATGCCTCGCTGTGCAGGCGCCGCGCCGTGGTCAGCGCCTCCCGGGCCTCCTCGTACGAGCGGGCGATGCCGTAGACGCCCGGGTGCGGGCGGCCCACCGCCACCTGCCACGGCCGGCCCCGGACCAGCCGGTCCAGCTCGCCGTGCATCAGCGCGCCCAGGTTCCCGGTCGCGCCGGCGCCGCGGCCCCGGTCGGCGGCCACCGGGTCCGCCGGGGCGATCACCACGAGCAGCCCTTCCTTGGTGGCCACCAGCACGTCCCGGTCACCGAGCCGGTCGAAGATGACCCGCTCCAGCGCGCTGATCGCCGCGTCGGTGTCCGGCAGCCGCCGGCCCGGCGCGGCGAGCGCGACCTGGTGCACCCGGGCCAGGTCCAGGCCGAACGGCTCGGCCCGCTCCACCAGCCCGCCCAGGTCGGAGTCGCCGCGCAGCAGGTCGTCGACGAGTTCCCGGCGCAGCGACTCCTCGCGCCGGACCAGTTCCCGGCGGGCCACCGCGTACCCCTCGGCGAGCGTGGCCACGGCGGTGTCGACCACGTGCAGGACGGCGTCGGCGGCGGCGCGGACCGCCTCGCTGTCGTCGGACCGGTCCAGGTGGGGAAGCTGCCGCCAGACGCGCCGCGCCGCGGACAGGTAGAGGCGTACCGCGCGGCCGGCCGAGATCCCCTGCTCGGCCGCGCGCCGGCCCAGCGCGCCGACCGCGTCGAGTTCGGCGCGGCGCGGGCGGCGGCCGGTCACCGCCGCGTCGGTCAGCAGCCGCAGGTAGTCGCCGAGCAGCTCCACCGGCACGCCGCCGGCGTCGGCGCCCGCCTCGCGGGCCACCTCGGCCAGCCACTGCTCGTCCTCGCCGCCCGCGACCGGTGCCGGCCGGCGGACGCTGTCGCTCATCGCGGTCTCCCTGGACGGGGCCGGCACCGGACGCCGGCCCACCGCACCAGCCTAGGCGGCGGGTCCGGCGCACCCTGTGTCATCGCCGCGACGGTGGTTCCGGGTCGATCACGAGCGCCGGCCCGGTGCGCCGCGCGCCCCGGGCGCCGCGGGTCAGCAGCTGCGCCGTCCGTGCCGGGTCGTCGCCGGCGGCCACCTGATCGAGTACGCGCAGCCAGCGCTCCCCGTGCGCGTCGGTGAAGCCGGTGCCGACGACGGCGATCCGGCGGCCGGTGACCGGGCCGGGCGGGGCGTGGTCGCCCGGCTCCGTCGACCCGATCGCCGGCCCCTGCGGCACTCCGGCGGGTTCGGCGCGGCTCCCGGCGGCGACGACGAGATCCGGTGAGCCGCATCGCACCGCCCGTACCGACCCGGCTCGGTCCACGTCGACGATCGTGGCGCGCAGGTGGCCCGCCGGGGCGAGATCTCGTACCACCCGGTCCAGCGCGCCGACCAGGTGCGGCACTGTGCGCCGTGGTCCGGCGGCGGCCCGTCGGAACGCCTGCTCGATCGCCCGGCGCCCGGTGGGCGTGTCCAGCGCGGCGCCGGTGACCGTGCCGAGCAGGACGCGCAGCCCGCCGCCGCGGACCGGTACGGCGGCGCCGATCTCCCCGGCCGTGCCGCAGATCGCCAGCGCGGCGCTTCCGGGCCCGGCCGGCACGGTGAACACCGCGACGTCGGTCGGCGCGGCGACCCGCGCCAGGGCGGCGGTCCGCGTCCGGCGGCGGGCCCAGGCCAGGACCGGCACCGCGGCGAGGCCGGCCGCCGAGGCGAGCAGCGCCTGCGGATCACTGCGGTGGCCGGGGATCACCGGTACGACGACGGACAGCGCGAGCAGCACGCCCGCCCAGGCCGACACCAGCGCCGCCACCCGGGGCCGGGCCGAGACGCCGAGCAGGCCGGGCAGCAGCACCCAGCCGACCGGCGTGCTGACCTCGGCGAGGCCCATCAGCATCGCGTTCCCGGTGGTGCCCGCCAGGGCGGTTCGCATCGGCAGCACGCCGACCACCCTATCGGGGTGCCCGCCGGACGCCGACCGGTGTACCGGGCAGAGTAAACCTCACTCCTTACCCGAAGCAGAGCGGAGGCGACACGACACGTTCGCGTGATTCTCTCGACATACCGTCTCGCCACATCGCCGGTTAGGGTTGACGTACCGCAGGTCGATCTTGAGGAGTGTGTGTGCTGGTTCTGGTGGCGGTCCATGCGTTCGCAGCCGTGACCGCCCCCGTGCTGGTACGCCTCCTCGGTAGGCGGGCTCTCTACCTGCTGGCGGCCGTCCCGGCGGCGGCGCTGATCTGGGCGGTGACCCGGACCGAACCTGTCCGCGCGGGCCGGCCCGTCGTCGAGACCGTCACCTGGGTACCGCAGCTCGGCCTGGAACTCGCCCTGCGCATGGGCACGCTGTCCTGGCTGCTGGTGCTGCTCGTCGGTGGGGTCGGCGCCCTCGTGCTGGCCTACAGCGCCCGTTACTTCCGCTCCGACGATCCCGGCCTCGGCCGGTTCGCCGCGGTGTTCCTCGCGTTCGCCGGCGCGATGCTCGGCCTGGTCGTCTCCGACGACCTGCTGCTGCTGTACGTGTTCTGGGAACTCACCACCGTCTTCTCGTACCTGCTGATCGGCAGCGACCCGACCAAGCGGGCCAGCCGCCGCGCGGCGATGCAGGCCCTGCTGGTGACCACACTCGGCGGCCTGGCGATGCTCGCCGGTTTCGTCATGCTCGGCCAGCACGCCGGCTCGTACCGGTGGTCGGAGATCGCCGGGAACCTCCCCGAGGGCGGCTACCTCACCGTCGCGCTGGTGCTCGTCCTGCTCGGCGTGACCAGCAAGTCGGCCATCTTCCCGTTCAGCTTCTGGCTCCCGCGCGCGATGGCCGCGCCCACGCCGGTCAGCGCGTACCTGCACGCCGCGGCCATGGTGAAAGCGGGCGTGTTCCTGGCCGCGCTGATGGGCCCCGCGGTGGGCCAGACCACCGTGTGGCGTGGCGTCCTGCTGGCCGGCGGCCTGATCACCCTGTTCCTCGGCGGGTGGACGGCGCTGCGGCAGGTCGACCTGAAGCTGCTGCTGGCGTACGGCACGGTGAGCCAGCTCGGCCTGCTCATGGTGATCCTCGGCGCGGGCACCCGCGACACCGCGCTGGCCGGCGCCGCGATGCTGCTGGCGCACGCCCTGTTCAAAGCCACACTGTTCCTCGTCGTCGGCGTCGTCGACCACGTCACCGGCACCCGCGACCTGCGGGAGCTCAGCGGCCTGGGCCGCCGCGCGCCGGTGCTGGCGGCCGTCGCCGGACTCGCGGCCGCCTCCATGGCGGGCCTGCCGCCGCTGATCGGCTTCGTGGCCAAGGAGGCCGCGCTCGAGGCGTTCCTGCACGGCGGCACGACCGAACTGCTGGTGCTCGCCGGAGTGGTGACCGGCTCGGCGTTGACCGTCGCGTACACCGCGCGCTTCCTCTGGGGCGCGTTCGCCGCCAAGCCCGGCGTGCAGGAGACACGGCCGCACCGGATCGAGCCGGCGTTCATCGGCCCGGCGGCGGTGCTCGCCCTCGCCGGCCTCGCGGTCGGCGTCCTCGCCCCGGCGGTGGACCGGGTGCTGGCCCCGTACGCCGACCAGTTCCCGACCGCCGACCCCGGCTACCACCTGGCCCTCTGGCACGGGCTGACCCCGGCGCTGGGCCTGTCGGCGCTCGCGGTGGCGGGTGGCCTCGGGCTGTTCCTGCTGCTGCACCGGCGCCGGCCGTACCTGCCGCGGCTGCCCTTCGACGGCGCCACCGGCTACGACCGCCTGGCCGGGGCGGTCGACCGCGCGGCCGTCGAGCTGACCGGCGCCACCCAGCGTGGCTCGCTGCCGTTCTACCTCGGCGTCATCCTGCTGGTCCTGGTCGTGCTTCCCGGCGGCGCGGTGCTCGCCGGCGCGCCGTGGGCCCGGCGGTTCCAGCTCTGGGACACCCCGTTGCAGGCGGTCGCCGGCGCGGTCATCGTGGTCGCGGCGCTGGTGGCCGCGCGCGCCCGCCGCCGGCTGACCGCGATGATCCTGGTCGGCGTGACCGGCTACGGCACGGCGCTGATGTTCATCCTGCACGGCGCGCCCGACCTCGCGCTCACCCAGTTCCTGGTGGAGACCGTCACGATCGTGATGTTCGTGCTGGTGCTGCGCCGGCTGCCGCGCCGGTTCTCGGCCCGCCCGATCCGCGCCACCCGGCGGTTCCGCGTCGCGCTCGGCGTCGCCGTCGGCGTGGTCACCGCGGGCATGGCGTACGTGGCGGCGGGCAGCCGGACCGCGACGCCGATCTCGGTCGGCTTCCCGGACGAGGCCGTGTCCTACGGCGGCGGCAAGAACGTGGTCAACGTGACGCTCGTCGACATCCGGGCCTGGGACACCATGGGCGAGATCGCCGTGCTGGTGGTGGCCGCCACCGGCGTGGCCAGCCTGATCTTCCGTCGCACCCGCGCGCTGGACCTCCGCAGCGGCATCCCCGGTGCCGGCCCGCAGAACTCGTCGCGTCCGCGCTGGCTGACCAGCGGCGCGACCTCCCGGCAGCAGTCGGTGATCCTCCAGGTGGTCACCCGGCTGCTCTTCCACGCCATCCTGCTGTTCTCGATCTACCTGCTCTTCTCCGGCCACAACGCCCCCGGTGGCGGTTTCGCCGCGGGTCTGGTCGCCGGGCTGGGGCTCGCCGTGCGGTACCTGGCAGGCGGGCGTACCGAACTCAACGGCGCCGCGCCCGTGGACGCGGGCCTGGTACTCGGCGCGGGGCTGTTCGTGGCGGTCGGCACCGGCGTGGCCGCGATGCTGCTGGGCGGCGAGTTCCTCCAGAGCGCGACGCTCGACTTCCACCTGCCGCTGCTGGGCCACGTGCACTTCGTGACGTCGGTCTTCTTCGACGTGGGCGTCTACCTCATCGTGGTCGGCCTCGTACTGGACATCCTGCGCAGCCTGGGCGCCGAGATGGACCGCCAGGAGGAGGTCGACGAACAGGAGACCGAACCGGCCGGCGTACGGGAAGAGGAGCTGGTATGAGCCCGAACGTCCCCAACCTGGTCTACGTCGTGGTCATCGGCGTCCTGTTCGCCACCGGCGTCACCCTGCTGCTGGAACGCAGCCTCACCCGTGTCCTGATGGGGGTCATCCTGCTCGGCAACGGCGCGAACCTGCTGCTGCTCACCGGCGGCCGGGCCGGTGGCCCGCCGATCGTCGGCACCACCGCCCAGGAGGACATGTCCGACCCGCTGCCGCAGGCGATGGTGCTGACCGCGATCGTGATCACGCTCGGCATGACCGCGTTCCTGCTCGCGCTGGCCTACCGGAGCTGGCACCTCAACGGGCACGACGAGGTGCAGGACGACGTCGAGGACCGCCGGATCATGGAGCTGGCCGACCGGGACGAGGGCCCCGGCACCTCGGACTCGGACACCGTCGACGCCGCCGACGGCAGCCCGGAGGCCCGGGTGCTCGCCGCGGGTGAGGCGGAGGCCGTCCGATGACCTGGCTCGTCCCGCTGCCGGTGGTGATGCCGCTGCTCGGCGCCGCCCTCACCCTGCTGCTCGCCCGCCGGGCCCGCGCCCAGCGGTGGGTCAGCATCATCGTGCTCACCGCCACCGTCGCGGTGGCCGCGATGCTCCTGGTCCGCTCTTCGCTGGACGGCCCGCTCGTGGTGGAGGTGGGCGGCTGGGCGGCGCCGATGGGCATCGTGCTCGTCGCCGACCAGCTCGCCGCGCTGATGCTCGTGGTGTCCGCCTCGGTGACCCTCTGCGTGCTCGTCTACTCCATCGGGCAGGGCATGGCCGACGGCAACGAGGAGACGCCGCTGTCGGTCTACCACCCGACCTACCTGGTGCTGACCGCTGGCGTCTGCAACGCCTTCCTCTCCGGCGACCTGTTCAACCTCTACGTCGGCTTCGAGATCCTGCTGGTGGCGAGCTACGTGCTGCTGACGCTCGGCAGCACCGAGACGCGGATCCGGGCCGGCACCACGTACGTCGTGGTCAGCCTGCTCTCGTCGCTGATCTTCCTGGTGGCGATCGGCCTGGTCTACTCCGCCACCGGCACGCTGAACCTGGCGCAGCTCGCGGACCGCCTGGACGCGCTGCCCGACGACATCCGCCTGGTGCTGCAGGGCATGCTGCTGCTCGCGTTCGGGATCAAGGCGGCGGTGTTCCCGCTGTCGGCGTGGCTGCCGGACAGCTACCCGACCGCGCCCGCCCCGGTGACCGCGGTCTTCGCCGGCCTGCTCACCAAGGTCGGCGTGTACGCGATCATCCGCACCGAGACGCTGCTGTTCCCGGGCGGCCGCACCGCCGACCTGCTCATGGTGATAGCGGCGCTGACCATGGTGGTGGGCATCCTCGGCGCGGTGGCCCAGTCGGACATCAAGCGGCTGCTGTCGTTCACGCTCGTCAGCCACATCGGGTACATGCTGTTCGGGGTCGGGTTGACCACCCCGCTCGGCCTGTCCGCGGCGATCTTCTACGTGGTGCACCACATCACCATCCAGACCACGCTGTTCCTCGCCGCCGGCCTGGTCGAACGGCGCGGCGGCAGCACCGCGCTGGACCGCCTCGGCGGGCTGGCCCGGCTGTCGCCGATGCTGGCCGTGCTGTTCTTCGTGCCCGCGCTGAACCTGGCCGGCATACCACCGTTCTCCGGGTTCCTCGGCAAGCTCGGCCTGGTCCAGGCCGGCGTCGACGACGGCGGGTTCCTGGCCTGGTCGCTCGTCGCCGGGGGACTGCTCACCAGCCTGCTCACGCTCTACGCCATCGCCCGGGTGTGGAACCTCGCCTTCTGGCGGGCCCCGCACGCGGACATGCCGGAACCCGGTGACGCCGACCGGGCGGCCCGCACCGACGGCGCCGAGCAGCCGCACGACGGCCCGGCGCCGGCCGGGGCGGTGCTGCCCCGGCTGATGACGGTGTCCACCGCCGCCCTCGTGGTGCTCGGCCTGGCGCTGACAGTGGTGGCCGGGCCGCTGTTCGACATCAGCACCGACGCCGCCGACGACCTGTTGCGCCGTGCCCCGTACGTCGAGGCCGTGTTCCCGGAGGGACCGCCGTGACCAGTCAGCCGAAAGCGCCACTGACCCGCCGTGACCGCTGGCGCAACCGGGCCATCGCCGTGACCGGCCTGGTCACCGTCTGGGTGCTGTTGTGGGGCACCTTCAGCTGGGCCAACGTGCTCAGCGGACTCGTGGTCGCGGCCGTGCTGCTGGTGGTCTTCCCGCTGCCCCCCGTCACGTTCGCCGGCCGGATCCGGCCGGTGCCGCTGCTGCGGTTCGTGGTTCGCTTCCTGTACGACCTGGTGGTGGCGTCCGCGCAGGTGGCCTGGCTGGCCGTCCGGTCCAAGCACCCGCAGTCGGCGATCATCGCGGTGCCGCTGCGGGTGAACACCGACCTCAACCTCACCCTCAACGCCGAAGCCCTGTCGCTGGTGCCGGGCAGCCTGATCCTGGAGGCCGACCGGAGCACCGGCACGCTCTACGTGCACGTCATCGGCATCCGCAGCCTCGACGAGGTGGAGCGCTTCCGGAGCGGCGTGCTGGAGCTGGAGGAGCGCATCATCGCCGCCGTCGGCTCGGCCGAGGAGCTGAGCCTGATCCGTCGATCCGTACCCACCGGCCCGTCCGGGTCGGTCGACCTGGAAGGAGCACCGACGTGACCGTCATCGCCGTGATCGTCACCGCGCTGCTCGTCGCGGCCGGTGGGCTCACCCTCGTCCGCATCATCCGCGGGCCGTCGATCCTCGACCGGGCCGTCGCCACCGACGTGCTGCTCGCCGTCGCGGTCGCGGCCATCGCCACCGAGGCGGCCTACAGCCGGGACGCCACCGCGCTTCCGGTCCTGGTGGTCCTCGCCCTGGTCGGCTTCGTCGGCTCGGTGAGCGTCGCCCGGTTCGCGTCCCGGAGAAGCTCGAAGTGATGCTCGACGCGATCCTGGACACCGTCGCCGGCATCTGCCTGATCGCCGGCGCCCTGCTCTGCCTCGCCGCGGGCATCGCGCTGATCCGCTTCCCGGACGTGCTGTCGCGGATGCACGCGGCGGCCAAGCCGCAGGTGCTGGGGCTGCTGCTGGTGCTGCTCGGCTGCGCGCTGCGGCTGCGTACCGGGGTGGACATCACGACGCTGGTCCTGGTCGGCCTGTTCCAGCTCGCCACCGCCCCGGTCGCGGCGCACATGGTCGGGCGGACCGCGTACCCGCACGACGACATCCGGCGGGACCTGCTGATCACCGACGAGCTGTCCGACCACATCGACCGCATCCGGGCGGACCGGGCCGGTGAGCCGCAGGAGACGTCGCCGGTCCACACGTCCTGAGACTCCGCACGAGCGCCGAGGCAGGGAGCCCATGAGCGGCACGGTCTACGAGAACGCCCGCATCCACACCCTCGACCCGGACCACCCGCACGCCGAGGCGATGCTGGTCCGCGGCGAGCGGATCGTCGCCGTCGGTGACCTCGCCGAGTGCCGGGACCGGGCCGGCGTCGGCGCGCGCCGGGTCGACCTCGGCGGGACGGCCGTGCTGCCCGGGCTGATCGACAGCCACATGCACTCGGCGTCCTACGTGCGCGGGCTGGACCAGGTGGACCTGCGCGGCACGGCGAGCCTGGACGAGGCGCTGACCCGGATCGCGCGGCACGCCGCCACGCTGCCGCCGGACGCCTGGCTGCTCGGCGGGCGGTGGGACAGCAACAAATGGACCCGGCCGGTGCAGCCGACCCGCACCGACCTGGACCGGGTCTGCCCGGACCGGCCGGCGGCACTGCCCAGCATCGACGGCCACACCATCTGGGTGAACACCGCCGCCCTGGCCCGGCTCGGCATCGACGCCGCCACCCCCGACCCGGCCGGCGGGCAGATCGCGCGGGACGAGCACGGCGAGCCGACCGGCATCCTGCGCGAGGCGGCGGCGGACGCGGCGTACGCGGTGGTGCGCTCCCCGCACGCCGGTGACCTGGTCGCGCAACTGCGCACCCACCTGCCCCGGCTGCTCGCCGCCGGGCTGACCGGCATCCACGACCTCGACGGGCAGGACGCCCGGGCCGCCTACGAGACGCTGTACGCGCGCGGCGAGCTGCCGCTGCGGGTGCACAAGACGATCCCCGCCACGGCCCTGGACGAGGCGATCGACAGCGGCTGGGCCACCGGGGACGGGGACCGCTGGCTGAGCACCGGCCCGGTGAAGATCTTCACCGACGGCGCGCTCGGCTCACACACCTGCCTGATGACCGAACCGTACGACGGCGAGCCCGGCAACCACGGCATCGCCGTCACCCCGGCCGAGGAGTTCTGGCGGCTGGTGGCGACGGCCGCCGGGGCGGGGATCGCGGTGGCCGCGCACGCCATCGGCGACGCGGCGAACCGGATGGTGCTGCGGGCGTACGCGCGCTGGCGCGAGTCGGCCGACCCCGGCGCGGTGGCGCGGCTGCGGCACCGGATCGAGCACACCCAGCACCTGCTGCCGGACGACGTGCCGCTGCTCGCCCGCTCCGGTGTGATCGCCTCGATGCAGCCCACGCACTGCACCAGTGACATTCCACTGACCAGCCGGATGCTCGCCGGCCGGGGCCTGGCCTCGTACGCGTGGCGCAGCCTGCTCGACGCCGGGGCCGTAGTGGCGTTCGGGTCGGACGCCCCGGTGGAGGACCCCGACCCGTTCTTCGGCATCCACGCCGCGGTGACCCGCCAGCAGCCCGACGGCACCCCGCCCGGCGGCGTCGACCCGCACGAGCGGCTCGACCTGGACAATGCGTTGCGCTGCTTCACCGAGGCGGGCGCGTACGCCTCCTACGAGGAGCACCTGAAGGGCCGGTTACGCCCCGGCATGCTCGCCGACTTCATCGTGTTGCCGACCGACCCGTACCGGGTCGAACCGGCGGAGCTACGCGACCTGACCGTGGCGCTGACGGTGGTCGGTGGCGTGGTCCGCTGGCAGCGCTGACCGTGTCCCGCCCGGACGCCGCTGTCCGGGCGGGACACGGCTCTCAGGCGCCCTTGACCCAGTCGACGCTGAACCGGGCGAAGTAGATGCCGCCGGTGTCGCCCACCTCGTACAGGTTGCCGACAGTGCCGTCGGCCAGCACCGCCATCGTCGAGTAACCGGCGCCGCCGGGCTTGACCAGCGCCCGCGCCGGCCAGGTCGCGCCGTCGTCGGTGGACAGCCGCACGGTGAGGTCGTTGCGCGCGCTCGGGTGCGCGTTGTTGCTGAACAGCGCCGTACGGGTGCGTAGCGGCGCCCGGTTCGTGCCGACCTCGGCGGGCCGCAGGTAGGACATCTCGTCGGCGTTGCAGAGCGGGTCGGTCAGCACGGCGCTCGCCGTCGCCGGGCCGAACGTGGCGGCACCGTCGGTGGACGTGGCGTAGAAGCGGCTGCGAGTCGAGTTGTGCCGCATGTTCTGCACCACCGCGCCGGTGCCACGCTCGATGGCCTTGCTCTCGTTGATGTTCCCGCCGGCGGATCCGCCGCGCCGCCAGGTCGCGCCCTGGTCGTCGCTGTAGATGTTCGCGGCGTGGCTGGTGCCCGAGGCGTCCCGGTAGGCGATCGGCTGGATCAGGCGGCCGGTGCTGGTCTGGATGCCGTGGCCGGAGGAGAAGAACACCTGCCGCCAGGTGGGGTCCTTGACGGCGGGGTTCAGCTCCACCGGGGCGCTCCAGGTGGCGCCGTTGTCCCGGCTGGTGATGTAGCGCAGGTGCATGCTGTTCGGGTCGTCGGCGGTGTTCAGGCCGGAGCCGCCGGACCAGAAGCTGATGCCGGGCCGGGGGGAGTAGGTGAAGAAGCAGTAGACGACACCGGTGGCGCGGTCCACGAGCAGGCTGGGGTCGCCGACGCCCTCGCTGGTGGTGGGCGGGGCGTGGATGACGCGGGGCTGCTCGAAGGTGCGCCCGCCGTCGGTGCTGCGGATCATCACGATCTGGATGTTGTTGGTGCCGCCGCCGAGGTCGTACGAGCCGTTGACCCGGGCGTCGGCGACGGCGATGACAGTGCCGTTGTTGCTCACGGCCAGGCCGGGGATGCGGACCGAGGCGACGGTGCCGTCGTAACGGCCGTTCGCGCCGTTGAGGCCGCGGATCACGGTCTGCGTGGTCAGCAGCGTGGTGGTGGCGAGCTGCGGGTTGCCGGCGGCCAGGTCGCAGGCGGTGGTGCCGCGCAGCGTGGTGTCGAAGCCGGGCGCGGTGACCCGCAGCGTGTACGGGGTGCCGGCACCGACGGTCCAGTAGTGCAGGAAGTTGCCGCCGGCGGCGATGGTGCGGGTCCACGGTGAGCCGGTGCGTCCGGGCCAGGTGACGGTGAAGTCCCGGGCGGTGGTGGTGCGGTTCTCCAGGGCGAGCTGGAGGCGGCCGTTCGTGCAGTCGAAGCCGGCCAGCGCGGACATTCCGGTACCGCAGTGGAAGATGCCGCTGGTGGTCTCGTCCAGGCCGGTCGGGGTCGTGGTGCGCAGCGTGTACGGCGTGCCGGGGGACAGCGTCCAGTACAGCTCGGCGTTGCCACCGGCGGCGACCGTGCGGGTCCACGGCGAGCCGGAGCGGCCCGGCCAGGTGACGGTGTAGGTCTGCGTCGTGGCGCTGCGGTTGTCGAGGTCGAGCAGCAGCCGGCCGGCGGTGCAGTCGGCGCCGACGGTGGCGGTCACGCCGGCGGGGGCGGCGGCCTGGGCCGCGGTGGCGGGCAGTACGGAGAGGAGGGTGAGGGCGGCCACCGCGAGGACGGTTGCGCGGCGCGGTATGGCGCGGCGAGGGGACACGTGGTTCCTTCCGGACGGGGGGAGGGGGAATCGGACTAGCTATAAGACGTCAGATGTCCGATGTCTGCACGCTAGGCGGATTCACCCCGGCCCGTCAAGGATCGGTTCCGGTCGACGTCCCCGTCCGGCCCGGGGAGTCGTCAGCGGTCCGGCCCGGGCGTCTCGCCGAGCAGTGCCTCGCCCATCGCGGTGAGCCGGTGCAGGACCAGGTTGCCGTGCCGCTGACTGGTGATCAGACCGGCCTCGCGCAGGATGGTGGTGTGATGGCTGGTGGTGGCCGGCGAGATGCGGGCACGCCGGGCCAGCTCCCCGGTGGTGGCACCGCTCGCGGCGGCGCGCAGGACCGCGACCCGGGTGTGGCCGAGCAGCGGACCGAGCCGGCGTTGCGGGCCGGCCGGCGGCGTCGGTTCCGGTCGCTGCCGGCGAGCCGGATAGACGAGCGTCGGCGGCAGGTCGGGGTCGGCCAGCGTGATCGGCGCGTGCCAGCAGAAGTACGACGGGACCAGTGTGATGCCCCGGCCGTCGAGATGCATGTCCCGGTCCTCCGGGTAGCCGTGCACGCACAGCACCGGCGGATCCCAGGAGGTCTCCGGGCTGAGGTCGTCGAGGATCTGCCCGGCGCCGTTGTCCAGGACCCACGTCCCGCGCAGCGCCCGGTCGCCGGAGACGGCGGAGGTGATCTGCGTCCAGTACGGCGCGAGCGCGACGCGGAAGTAGGCGCGCAGCGCATCGCCGAGGCCGCGCCGGGCGGCGAGCCGGCCGGCGGCCAGATCGCTCATCCAGGCGCCGTCGACGGGTGTCACCATCCGCCCCAGTTCGGTGCGGATCCGCCGGGTCGGGGTGCCGAGCACCCGGTCGATCCCCTCGTCGAGGTCGGTGACCGGGCCGGGTGTGAGGAAGTCCGGGAAGTACCGCTTGAGCGGCGCGACGGGCATCAGCCGCTCGCGGACGACCGGCACGAGACCGGCGCGCTCCAGGTCCGGGCGGATCTGCCGGTGCCACCGGGCGTAACCGGCGTAGCCGGCCCGGGTCTGGAGGCGGTGCAGGCTGCAGATGATCTCCCACAGTGGATCCGGCCGGGCCGCCAGCCGGGTGCGGCTGAGGTCCCCGGCCGTGAAGTGGATGCGTAGCGTCCCCATGACGCACAGTGTTCCGACGTGTGCCGCCGCGCTCAGTCTCGTCCACGACATTGACATATATCACTGGATGGGATGCGGCGGGGCGGCAGCCGCACGGCTGCCGCCCCGCCCTGTCTCAGCTCAGCCCGCGCTGCAGCTCGTACGCCACCGGTGGGAGGCGATGTTGTCGTTGGCGTTCGCCATGTAGCCGTCCCGGTTGGAGCCCCAGCTGAACCAGACCCCGGTGAGGTTGTCCCACGCGTCGCCGGCGCCGAGACAGGCGTACGCACCTGTGTAGTCGGGGTGGATGTAGAGGGCGACCGGCCGGCCGCCGTTCGAGTCGTTCCAGGCCGAGGACGCCAGGTTGCGCATGCTGGCCCGGTTGTTGTAGTCGCAGTTGGCGTTCTCCGCCGTGCTGATCGTGTCCCAGTTGTTGTCGGCGTTGTACCACCAGCACCACCGGCCCGCCCACCCGGCGTCCTGGCTGACGTACAGGTAGCCGCTGCCCGCGGCGGCACGCTGCGTGTCCGCGTGCGGGGTCGGCCGGGGCGCGGCCTGGGCGGCGGTGGCGGTGAAGGCCAGCGCGGCTGCCGCCGCGACCACTGTGGCCAGCACGGACCGTACTGCTCTCATGGTGTTCCCTCCGGTCGGGTCCTGCCGTGGCGGGCCGCCACGGAAGTCGTGGGGTGGGTCAGCCGGTGGCCAGCACGGCGCGCGCCCGCGGCAGCGCGGCGGCCTCCAGACGGAGCCGTTCGGCGACCTCGGTGTGGAACCGCCTGTCGAGGGCGCGACGGTGCTCGGCGTCGAGCCGCCGGGCGAGCCGGCCGAATCCGGTCCGTGTCGCGCAGGTCGCCTCGGCCGCCGCCAGCCTGATCTCACCGGGCGTGACGGAGCCGGACGCCGGCTCGGGCGCCGACGCGCGGGCCGATGCCGGATCGGCCACGTCGTGCCCGGCGGCGCGCATGCACCGCCGCCACGCGGCCACGCCGTCGGCGTAGCGGGGGTCGGCGAGCACCCGGCCGACGCGCAGTCCGGCCAGGTTGTCCGTGATCCTGGTGACGCGGTACCAGCCGGGCAGATCGCGATAGAGCTGTCGCTCCGCCTCGGACGTGCAGCTGTGACTGCTGCGGCGCAGCACCCCACCGGCCGGCAGCGTCGCGCGCAGGGCGTCGGGCTCGCCGGGGTCGCCGTTGACCGCGCGTACGGCGGCGGCGCCGCGTTCCGGGGGCAGTTCCCGGACGTACCGGGTGTTCGGGTCGGCCGCCATCGCCTCCTGGAGGCGGCGTTCCAGGGCGCCGCCGTATCCGTATCGGCGGGCGTAGGAGACGTCGTCGAGGACGTACGGGAACTCGCGCAGCTCCGGCACCGGCTGCCGGGGAACCGGCCAGTAGCGGAACCCGCGACGCTGCATGCAGTCGCGGATCAGCACCTGCGTGGCGGCGTACCGCACGTCGGCGGCCGGGGCGGTGGCGGGCGGGACCGGGTCGGCGGCGGCACTAGCCGCGGGCGCGCGGTGACTCTCGGACTGCGGCGCGACGTCGGGGCGCGCGCCCAGTGCCCCGGCCGCCGCCGCCGCGAGGGCGGCGGGGACCGCGAGGACGTACCACCATGACCGCGCTCGGCGCGACACCACCGCCATGACATGCACCTCGGCCGTCCGGGGCGCCCGATGCGCCCGTCAGAAGACAGCTTCGGCACGGTGCGTGCCTCGGGACAGAGACCTTCGATCAGGCTCGAACGACAGGGCCCGGCGTACCGCGGGTCAGGGCTGCGCGGCGCGGGCGATGCTCGCCCGGATGGGGGCGTAGTGCTCGGCGACGGCCGAGCGCAGCGCCGTCGCGTCGGCGGCGGTGAGGGCCGCGACGATCGCCTGGTGCCGCTGGGCGGTGATCACCCGGTCCTCCGGCTCGGTCTGCAGGGTGGGCGCGACGATGGCCTGCACCTGCCAGAACGCCTCCGTCAGCTGGACCAGCAGGTCGTTGCCGAGGGGTTCCATCAGCTTCAGGTGGAACGCGCGGTCGACGTCGAGGAAGTCCTCGCCCCGGGCGGCCCGGCTGTGCATCTCGTCGGCGAGCGCGGACAGCTCCGACCGGTGCTGCTCGTCGAGGGCGTCGATGACGGTGGCGGCCAGGCCCTGCTCCAGCGTCTGGCGGACGTCGACGACCTGGGCCAGTACGCGATGGTCGTCCTCGCCGCTGAGCAGTCCGCGGAACGTCAGGCTCTCCACCAGGGCGTTGAGGGACATCCGGCCGACGAACGTGCCGTGGCCGTGGCGCACCTCGACGATGTCGAGCGCGGAGAGGATCTTGACGGCCTCGCGGACGCTGGAGCGGCTGGCGCCGACGGCCTCGCACAGTTCCGTCTCGGTGGGCAGGAGGTTCCCGGGCTTCAGGCGGTTGCGCAGGATGTACTCCTTGATCCTGGTGGCGACCTCCTGCCGGCGAGGGCTGGGCCGCTCGGCGCCGCGTAGCGGACTGGCGTCAATGGTCGTCATCTGCCCCTTGCCCTTCGTTCCCGAATCTGACACCCTCACCCTACCGGCATCAGACGTCAGACGTCATACACCTTATGCTTCACATCCCCGAGCGCGAGCGGTCACCGCGAGCGCATGAAGAGCCTATGGAGGCAGCTACGTGAGCACCACCGGTAAGCCGTCGGGGAGCCGGCGCGTCCTGCGAGGCCGCGCCCGCTCCCTGGCCGTCGCCTCCCTCGCGGGGGGCCTCGCGGTCGCGCTGGCGGCCTGCAGTGGCGGTCCCGCCTCGACCAACGCCGTGGGCGACGGGAAGGGGGGCACGTCGATCGAGGCCACGCTGGCCTTCACGCTCTCCAGCGGTTTCGATCCCAGCAACGCCTCCTCGGCCGTGGCGACAGCGGTCAACCAGCACGTCTTCGAGGGCCTCGTCGACCTCGACCCGATCACGCGGGAACCCTACAACGCCCTGGCCAAGAGCGACCCGACCCCCGGGGCCGACGGCCGGACCTACACCGTGACGCTGCGTGACGGGGCGAAGTTCTCCGACGGCACCGCTGTGACCGCCGAGGACGTGGCCTGGTCCTTCACCCGCGTGCTCAAGCCCGCGGACCCGAAGGCGCCGCCGCTGATGCAGGGCTTCGTGTCGTTCCTCGACAGCGTCACCGCCAAGGACGCGACGACCGTCGAGTTCACGCTGAAGTACCCGTTCGCGCTGTTCAGCGAGCGGATCGCGGTCATCAAGATCGTCCCCAAGGCGAAGACCGGTGACGCGGCCGCGGCCAAGGCGTTCGACACCGCCCCGATCGGCTCCGGCCCGTTCAAGGTGGACAGCGCGTCCAAGGAGTCCGGCGTCAAGCTGAGCAAGAACGCGAACTACAACGGCCCGCGCGCCGCCAAGGTCGAGACGATGACGTGGAACACCACCACCGAGGCGTCGGCCCGCGTGTCGGACCTGCAGGGCGGCCGGGTGCAGGCCATCGAGGCCGTGCCGTACCTGAACGTGGACTCGCTCAAGGACAAGTACACGATCGACGTGAAGCAGGCCTTCAACCAGGTCTTCCTCATGTTCAACAACTCCGCCGCCCCGTTCAGCGACAAGCGGGTGCGCCAGGCCCTGCACTACGCCATCGACAAGGAGGCGGTCATCAAGACCGCGCTCAACGGCTACGGCAGCCCGGCGACCAGCTACCTCGACGAGGGCAACAAGGCGTACCAGAAGGCCGCCACGGTCTACGACTACAACCCGGACAAGGCCAAGGCCCTGCTCCAGGAGGCCGGCGTCACCAACCTGTCGTTCCGGCTCGACACCACCGACAGTTCCGTGGTCAAGGACGTCGCCCCGCTGGTCATCGAGCAGTGGAAGAAGATCGGCGTCACCGCCACGCTCAACACCGTGCCGTCCTCGGCCATCTACGGCGACATCGTCCCCAAGGACACCTTCCGGGTGCTCATGGCCACCGGTGACCCGAGCGTCTTCGGTGTGGACACCGACCTGCTGATGCGCTGGTACTACTTCGGCGAGACCTGGCCGGGCCAGCGTTACCGCTGGAGCGACGCCGACCGCAAGGCCATGAGCGACCTGCTGGACAAGGCCGCGCAGACCTCCGACGAGGCGGCCCGCAAGGTGCTGTGGAAGCAGGCCCTGGACATGGCGGCGGACCAGGTGCCGCTGTACCCGATCCTGCACACCAAGGTCGTCACCGCGTACGACCCGGCCAAGGTGGACGGCTTCTCCGGCGCCTCCACCACCGGCCTGTACTTCCTGGGCACCGGCCGGACCGGCTGAGCCCGCGCTCGGGGTTCCGGCCCCGCAGGCGTCCCGCCCGGCCCACGTGACCCGTGCGGCCGGGCGGGGCGTCCCGGCGCCCCGCCACGAGAAAGAGAATCCATGCTGACCGTCCTGAACCTGGTCGCACGACGATTCCTGACGCTGATCCCCCTGGTGCTGGGCATCACGCTCTTCGTCTTCGTGATCATGCAGTTTTCCCCGATCGACCCGGCGTTGTCCGTCCTCGGTGACCAGGCCACGCCGGCGCAGGTCGAGGCGTTCCGCGCCGCCAACGGCCTGAACGACCCGCTGCCGCTGCGCTACCTGCACTTCCTCGGCGACCTCGTCCGCGGCGACCTCGGCATGACGTTCCCGCCGTCGGTCCCGGTGGCCGAGAAGATCGCCATGGCGCTGCCGCTGACCATTCAGCTGACCGTGCTCGGCGTCGTCGGCGCGCTCGTCATCGCGCTGGCCCTCGGCATCCCGGCCGCCCTGTACCGGGACCGCTGGCCCGACCAGGTCATCCGGATCGTCTCCATGGCCGGCATCGCCACGCCCTCGTTCTGGCTGGCCCTGCTGTTCATCCAGGAGTTCTCCGTCCGCCGCCCGATCTTCCCGACCGGCGGCTATGTCAACCCCGCCGACTCGGTCGGTCTGTGGTTGCAGTCGCTGGCCATGCCCGCGCTGGCGCTGGCCGTACCGGTCGGCTGCTCGCTGGCCCGCATCGTCCGGACCTCCATGGTCGAGGAACTCGACAAGGACTATGTCCGTACGGCGATCGGCGCCGGACTGCCGCCGCGCGTGGTGGTCGGCCGCAACGTGCTCCGCAACGCGCTGGTCAACCCGCTCACCGCGCTCGGCCTGCGGATCGGCTACCTCATCGGCGGCACCGTCGTCATCGAGGCCATCTTCTCTCTGCCCGGCATGGGCACCCAGATCATGAGCGCCGTCCAGCAGAACGACACCGCGCTGGCCCAGGGCACCGTCCTGACCATCGCGCTCTGCTTCGTCCTGGTGAACCTGGTCGTCGACATCCTCTACCTCTTCGCCAACCCCCGACTGCGCGGAGGCCACTGATGCGCCGGTCCCTCACCACGCGGCTGTCCCGCCCCGGCATGGCCTTCGCCCGGCTCGGTCTCGCGGCCCGGTTCGCGCTCGGCTTCGTCGCGCTCATCGTCGTGGTCGGCGTGCTCGCCCCGCTGCTGCTGCGCCACGACCCCACCCAGACCGGGCTCGGCCCGGCGCTGACCGGCCCGAACGGCGACTTCTGGTTCGGCCTGGACAAGCTCGGCCGGGATGTGTTCTCCCGGCTGGTGGCCGGCACCCGCCGCTCCCTGATCGTCGGCTTCGGCGCGGCGGGCATCGCGCTGGTGGTCGGCGCGATCCTCGGCGCGATCGCCGGAAGCAGCCGCACCGTCGTCGACGAGATCATCATGCGCTGTCTCGACGTGGTCATGGCCTTCCCCACGATCGTGCTCTCCGCGCTGCTGATCATCTCGTTCGGCAAGAACAGCCTGCTGGTCCTCGTGATCGCGATCGGCTTCGTGTTCACCCCGTCGGTCGCGCGCATCGTCCGCGCCAACGTGCTGTCCCAGTACGGCGAGGACTACGTGGCCGCCGAGCGCATCATCGGAGCCCGGCGCCCGCACATCCTCTGGCGGCACGTCCTGCGCAACTGCGCCGCCCCGATCCTCGTCTTCGTCACGGTCATGGTCGCCGACGCGATCGTCTTCGAGGCGTCGCTGTCCTTCATCGGCGGCGGCCTCGCCCCGCAGGAGGCGGCCTCCTCGTGGGGCTCGGTGATCGCGTTCGGCAAGGAGATGGTGCAGATCGGCGGCTGGTGGGCCACGTTCTTCCCCGGCCTGCTGATCCTGCTCACAGTGCTGGCGCTCAACGTGCTCTCCGAGGGCATGTCCGACGCGTGGGCCGCACCGGCCGCCCGCCGCGCCATGTCCACCACCAGCGGTGACGCCCTGGAGCAGGCGCAGCCCGGCACCGGTGAGGTGGTCGAGCTGCCCGGCCTCGCCGAGGCGGCGCGGCGGCTGCGCGAACGCGCCCGCCCGCTGCCGCAGGGCCGGCCCGTCCTTCAGGTCAGCAACCTGTCCATCGGCTTCGAGGGCCGCCACCGCGGCGTGGACATCGTCGACGGGCTCTCCTTCGACGTACGCCCCGGCGAGGTCGTCGGCCTGGTGGGGGAGTCCGGCTCCGGCAAGTCGCTGAGTGTCCTGGCCGTGATGGGCCTGCTGCCGAAGGGCGCCCGGGTACGCGGCGAGATCCGCTTCCAGGACACGAACCTGCTGAAGCTGAACGCCAAGGGCCGCCGGGCCCTGATGGGGCGCGAGATCGCCATGGTCTACCAGGACGCGCTGTCGGCGCTGAACCCGGCGCTGCGTGTCGGCGCCCAGCTCGCCCAGATGATCCGCCGCGGCGGCACCCGCTCGGCCGAGGAACTGATGCGGCTGGTCGGGCTGGACCCGCAGCGCACGCTCGCCGCGTACCCGCACGAGCTGTCCGGCGGGCAGCGGCAGCGCGTGGTGATCGCCATGGCGCTGTCCCGCGACCCGAAGCTGATCATCGCCGACGAGCCGACCACCGCGCTCGACGTCACGGTGCAGGCCCAGGTGATGAAGCTGCTGCTGGACCTGCGCGAGCGGCTCGGCTTCGCCCTCATCCTGGTCAGCCACGACCTCGCCCTGGTCAGCGACGTCTCCGACCGGGTCGTGGTGATGTACGGCGGGCAGATCGTGGAGACGGGCGTGACTGCCGACGTGGTGGAGGCGCCCGCCCACCACTACGCCCGCGGGCTGCTCGGTTCCGTCCTGTCCCTGGAGACCGGGGCGGAACGGCTCACCCAGATCCGCGGCGTGGTGCCGTCACCGGCCGACTTCCCGAAGGGCTGCCGGTTCTCCGACCGCTGTCCGATGGCGACCGAGATCTGCCGGGACACCGCGCCCCCACTGGAGGGCACGGACGGCCACGGGTACGCCTGCCACCACCCCGCCGTCACCGTCAGCGAGAAGGAGCCGGCCCGATGAGCGCCACCGCCGAGCACCGGCCGATCGCCGAGCTGAGCGACGTGCACGTGGTGCACGCCGCGCGTGGCGGCGGCATGTTCAGCCGGGACAAGGTCTACGCCCTCACCGGCGCCGACCTGGTGATCCGGGCCGGCGAGACGGTCGGCATCGTGGGCGAGTCCGGCTGCGGCAAGTCCACGCTGGCCAAGGTGCTCGTCGGCCTGCAACGGCCGACCAGCGGCACGGTGTCCTTCGCCGGTAAGGACGTGTGGTCGATGAGTGCCGCCGAGCGGCGCGAGCACATCGGCGCCGGCGTCGGCATGATCTTCCAGGACCCGGCCACCTCGCTGAACCGCCGCATGCCGGTACGCGACATCCTGCGCGACCCGCTCGACGTGCACCGCCGGGGCACCCGGCAGCAGCGCGAGCAGCGGGTGGCCGAGCTGATGGCCCTGGTGGGCCTGCCCCGCTCGGTCGCCGACGTGCTGCCCAGCCAGCTCTCCGGCGGCCAGCGCCAGCGGGTGTCCATCGCCCGCGCGCTGGCCCTGGAGCCGGGGCTGGTCATCGCCGACGAGCCGACGAGCGCGCTCGACGTGTCGGTGCGGGCCCAGATCCTCAATCTGCTGCTGGACCTCAAGGACCGGCTCGGGCTGGCCATGGTGCTGGTCTCGCACGACATCCAGACCGTCAAGCGGGTCAGCGACCGGGTCGTCACGATGTACCTGGGCCGGATCGTCGAGCAGACGCCCGCCGACCTGCTGCCCGAGGGCGGCCGGCACCCGTACACCCGGGCGTTGTTCTCGGCCACGCCGGGCCTGCTGTCGCCGATCGAGCCCATTCCCCTGGTCGGCCCGGTCCCGTCGGCCACCCGGCCGCCGAGCGGCTGCCCGTTCCGGACCCGCTGCTGGGCCGCCACCGACGGCTGCGCCGTGGACATGCCGGCGCCGCGCCCCGCCGAGGGCGTGGGCCACGAGTTCCGCTGCCACCACCCGGTGCCCGCCGGAACCGCCAACACCGAACTGGTCGCGCTCGCCACCCCGGCGACCGGCCGCACCGCATCTGAGTCTGTCGAGGAGAACCTGTGACCACCCCAGCCCCGCGGTTCGCCGGAGTCGTGCCGCCGGCCGTGACCCCCCTGACCGAGGAGGGCGAGGTCGACGTCCGCTCCCTGGAACGGCTGGTCGAGTGGCTGCTCGACGCCGGTGTCGACGGCATCTTCGCCCTCGGCAGCTCCGGCGAGACGGTATTCCTCACCGACCGGCAGCGGGACCTGGCCCTGGAGACCATCGTGAAGACCGCCGGCGGCGCCGTGCCGGTCATCGCCGGATGCATCGAGCCCACCACCCGCCGGGTCGTGGAGCGCGCCGAGGCGTCCACCCGGCTGGGCGCGGACGGCCTGGTCGTGACCGCGCCGTTCTACGCCATCGTCGGCCCGCACGAGATCGAGCGGCACTTCCGCGCGGTCGCCGCGGCGGTCGAGCTTCCCCTGCTGGCGTACGACATCCCGGTCTGCGTGCACAGCAAGCTCTCCGTCGACCTGCTGACCCGGCTCGCCGCCGAGGGTGTGCTGGCCGGCGTCAAGGACTCCAGCGGCGACGACGTCGCGTTCCGCCAGCTCGCGCTGGCCGTCGCCGAGCACGCGCCGGAGCGCGACTTCAGCCTGCTCACCGGCCACGAGGTGGTGGTCGACGCGATGATGCTCGCCGGCGGCTCCGGCTCCGTGCCCGGACTGGGCAACGTGGACCCGGCCGGATACGTGCGGCTGCACCGCGCCTGCGTGGCCGGCGACTGGGCCGCCGCCCGGCGGGAGCAGGACCGCCTGACCCGGCTGTTCCGCATCGTCGACGCGGCCGACCCGGCCACCTCGGCGGGCGCTACCCGGGGCGTCGGCGCGTTCAAGACCGCCCTGGCGCTGCTGGGTGTCATCGCCGGCAACGCGGTGTCGCTGCCGCTGCGGCCGCTCGACGCCGCCGAGACGGGCCGCGTGCGTACCCAGCTGGAACTGGCCGGGCTGCTCTGACCATGCCCGACCTGAGCACGAGCGGCGCCGGCCTGGTCGCCGCGCTCGACATCGGCGGCACCAAGACCACCGCCGCCCTGGTCACCGCCGGTGGAGCGGTCGTCGGCCGGCTCACCGCACCGACGCCTGGTCGCTCCGGCGCCGCCGCGGTGCTCGACACCGCCGCCGACCTGGTCGAGAAGCTGCGGGCGGACGCGCCGGGTGCCGTACGGGCGCTCGGCGTCGGCAGCGCCGGTGTGATCGACAGCGGCTCCGGCCTGGTGCTGTCCGCCACCGATGTGCTGACCGGGTGGACCGGCACGGACCTGCGCGGCGACCTGCGCCGGCGCCTGGGCGTGCCGGTCACCGTGGTCAACGACGTGCACGCCCACGCGCTGGGGGAGGCGCGTCACGGCGCGGCGGCCGGATACGACACGGTGCTCTACGTCGCTGTGGGCACCGGTGTCGGCGCGTCGTTCGTCCTCGGCGACTCGGTGCTCGCCGGTGCGCACAGCGCCGCCGGGCACGCCGGGCACCAGCCGTCCCCGTACGCCGGAACGCTTGCCTGCACCTGCGGCGGGCGCGGGCACCTGGAGGCGATCGCCGCCGGTCCCGCGCTCGCCGCCGAGTACGTCCGGCGTACCGGCCGGCCGGTGGCCGACCTGCGGGCCGTCGCCGCGCTCGCCGAGGGCGGCGACGAGACGGCCCGGGAGATCGTCCGGCTGGGCGGCGCGGCCGTCGGTTCCGCCGTCGGCGGCCTGGTCAACGTGCTCGACCCCGCCGCCGTGGTGGTCGGCGGCGGCGTCACCGGCCTCGGTGAGCCGTGGTGGCGGGCGCTGCGCGACGGGGTGCCCGCCGAGACGCTGCCCGGCCTGGCCGGCGTACCGGTTTTCGCCTCCACCCTCGGCCCCGACGCGCCGCTGCTCGGCGCCGCCTCGCTCGCCTGGAAGGTCTCATGAACGCGCTCGTCGACCAGCTCCGTCACCGCCTGGTGGTCTCCTGCCAGGCGTACCCGGGTGAGCCGATGCGCGACCCGGACACCATGCGCCGGGTCGCGCTCGCCACCGCACGCGGCGGCGCCGCCGGCATCCGCGCGCAGGGACTGGCCGACATCGCGGCCATCCGCGCGGCGGTGGACCTGCCGCTGATCGGGCTCTGGAAGGACGGCGACGACGACGTCTTCATCACCCCGACGCTGGAGCACGCACTGGCGGTCGCCGACGCGGGGGCGCACGTCGTCGCGCTCGACGGCACGTCCCGGCCCCGGCCCGACGGCCGGACGCTCGCCGAGACGATCGCGGCCGTGCACGAACGCACCGGCGCGCTGGTGATGGCCGACTGCTCCACGTTCGACGAGGGCGTGGCCGCCGCCGCGGCCGGCGCCGACCTGGTGGGCACCACGCTCTCCGGGTACACCGCGTACACCACCAAGGGCGACGGGCCGGACCTGGACCTGGTCGCCCGGCTCGCCGCCGCGATCGACGTCCCGGTGGTCGCCGAGGGACGCATCCACACGCCGGAGCAGGCCGCGCAGGCGCTGCGGGCGGGCGCGTGGACGGTCGTGGTGGGCACCGCCATCACCCACCCGAGCACGATCACCGGCTGGTTCGCCGCCGCCGTGCAGGAGGCCGCGTCGTGCCGCTGACCGACCTCGACCTGGCCGGCTGTATGGCGTACCGGCCGGAGCTGGACGTGCCGGCGGACCTGGACGCGTTCTGGGCGCGCACGCTCGGCGGCGGCGGCGAACCGGAGGCGGCGGTCTACGAGCCGGTCGACACCGGTCTGACCCAGATCCGGACGTACGCCGCCACGATCCCCGGCTTCGGCGGCGAGCCGGTACGCGGATGGCTGCACCTGCCCGCCGGGGCCGACGGACCGCTGCCCTGCGTGGTCGAGTACCTCGGCTACGGCCGGGGCCGCGGCCTGGCGCACGAGAAGCTGTTCTGGGCGGCGGCGGGCTTCGCGCACCTCATCATGGACAGCCGGGGCCAGGGGTGGAGCGCCGCCACCGGCGGCACCCCCGACCCGCACCCGTACCCGGCCGGCACCGTGCCGGGCTTCCTCACCCGGGGCGTCGACGACCCGGCGGAGCACTACTACCGGCGGCTGATCACCGACGCGGCGCGCTTCGCCGAGGCCGCCCGGCGGCACCCGGCCGTCGACCCCGCGCGGGTGGCGGTGACCGGCTTCAGCCAGGGCGGCGGCCTGGCCCTGGCGGCCGGTGCGCTGTGCCCGGACGTCGTGGCGGTCATGCCCGACGTGCCGTTCCTGTGCGACATCCGCCGGGGCGTGCGCGTCGCCGGCCCGGACAGCCCGTACGCCGAGGTCGTCGAATACCTCGCGCTGCACCGCGACCGCGCCGACCGGGTGTTCCGCACCCTGTCCTACCTGGACGCCGCCGTGCTCGCGCCCCGCGCCACAGCGCCGGCGCTGTTCTCCGTCGCGCTGCGGGACCAGGTCTGCCCGCCGTCGACCTGCTTCGCCGCCTACCACCGCTACGGCGGCGACAAGGACGTGCGGGTGTACGAGTTCAACGACCACGAGGGTGGCGAGGCGGCGCACCAGCGCGAACAGCTCAAATGGCTGCGCGGGATCCTGGGCGCCTAACGCGCGCGTTCCACCACGTAGTCGGTCAGCTCCAGCAGGAAACGGCCGTCCTCGGTGTCGGCGGCGGCGCCCAGCGCCCGCTCGCCCGCACGCCGGGCGGCGAGAGCGAGTTCCCGGGCGCTGCGCCGCGCCGACTCCACACAGTCGTACGCGAACAGCCGCCCGTGCAGCCAGCGCACCTCGGCGGCGCTGCGCTGCGCCCGGGTAAGGCTCAGCAACCGCACGAGCCGTTCGCGTTCCTCCAGGGTGCACCGCCGCATGAAGTCGATCAGGATCAGCGTGCGCTTGCCCTCCCACAGGTCACCGGCGATCTCCTTTCCGTACCGGGCGTAGTCGCCGGTCAGGTTGAGCGCGTCGTCCTGGATCTGGAACGCCGCACCCAGATACCAGCCGTACCGGTCCAGTACGTCGACCGCGCTCTCCCGGCCGGTCGCCACGAGGATCCCGGTGCGGCACGGGTAGATGCACGTGTACCAGGAGGTCTTCTTCAGGCACATCCGGTAGTAGTCGTCCGCGTCCAGGTCGCACACGTTGTCGCGGATCCAGCCGATCTCGATGGCCTGACCCTCCAGGGAGTGGCGCATCATCAGCTCGGTCTCGGTGAACAGCCGCCACGCGATCCCGGAGCCGAGCGCCGCCCGGTTCGCGGCCAGCCGCCGCAGCGCCAGCAGGTTGGTTATGTTGCCGACGTTCAGCGCCACGCCGACGCCGTACTCGGCGTGCAGCGTCCGCCCGCCGCGCCGCTGCTCGCTTTCGTCCTGGATGTCGTCGTGGATGAGGAAGGCGTTGTGGAACAGCTCCACAGTCACGGCGGCGTTGAGGCCCACCGCGTCGCCGCCGCCGAACGCCCGGCACGTGGCCAGGCACAGCGCGGCGCGCAGCCCCTTGCCCCAGCGCCGGGGGTATTCCGCGACCAGGTCGTAGAGGTATCGCGGGCCGCCCTCGGGCACGTCGTCGAGCAGCGCGCCGAGGGCGAGCCCGCGATAGCGCTCCAGCATCCGTTCCACGTGCCCGCCGGCCACCCCGGCGGTCGGCGCCATCGCGCGGCTACCGGTCCGTCGGCCGCTTCGGGGCCGGCGACGCGAGCCGGTCCGCGAGCCCGTTGGCCACCTCGGGGGCCAGCCGCGCCAGATTGAGTACGGTGTCCAGCGCGTCGTGCGCGTCCGAGGTGTACCGCCGGATCACCTCGCCGCGCTGGTCGTCAGCCATCTTCAACTGCCCGACCACGGTGTCGATCAGGGCATGCCCGTCGGTGCGGACCCGGGCGACCAGCTCGTCGAACGCCTCCGGGTCGACCCGGCGGCTCTCGGTCAGCTTCTCCTCGAGCCGCCGTGCGCCGGCCAGCCCCGCCGCGAGTTCCTCCTCCAGCACCGTGGCCGCGTGGGTCACTGTCTCCGAGGTCTCCTCGGCCACCTTCTCGAAGCGCTCGTTCGTGCGCTCACGCTCCACGTTCTCCATGCGGCGGAGTCTCCACCCGGCTCCGGCCGGTGGGCTAGGCATGTGTCGCGATGGTGACTGACGGTAATGACCGCGGCACGGTTCCGGTGATCGTGTACGTCACCGTCCCCCCGGCCCGGACGGTGACCGTGTCGCTGATGTTGCCGGTACCGGAGACCGTGCACGTGCTGCCGGCGGAGGGGTCACAGGTCCAGCCGAACCTGGCCAGGGGCCCGGGCAACACGTCGGTCACTGTGGCGCCGACGGCGTCGGACGGCCCGCCGTTCGTCACGGTGACGGTGTACGTCAGGGGAGTGCCCGGCACGTACGGGCTCGGTGTCGCCGTCTTGGTGACGGCCAGATCGACTGTGCTCTGGCCGGGAGTCACGACCGTGGCGGAGCAGTTGGGGGTGCAGCCGGGGTCGGTGGCGCCTTCCGGCGGGGTGACCGTGGTGGTATTGGTGAGGTCGCCGGTGGTGCCGGCGGGCACGGTCCCGGTGATCGTGTACGTGAGCGTGCCGCCCGCGAGGACCGTGACGGTGTCACTGATGTTGCCGGTACCCGAGGCGGTGCAGGTGCTCCCGGCGGACGCCTCGCACGTCCAGCCGAACCCGGCCAGCGGGCCCGGCAGCGCGTCGGCCACTGTGGCGCCCACGGCGTCGGACGGGCCGTCGTTGGTGACGGTGACCGTGTAGGTCAGTGGTGTGCCCGGCACGTAGGGGCTGGGCGTCGCGGTCTTGGTGACGGCCAGGTCGACCGTCCGCTGTGCCGGGGTCACCGTCGTCGCGGTGCAGTTCGGGGTGCAGCCGGGATCGGCAGCCCCTTCGGGCGGTGTGACGGTGGCGCTGTTGGTGAGGTCGACTGTGGTGCCTGCGGGGACTGTTCCGGTGATCGTGTAGGTGAGCGTGCCGCCCGCGAGCACTGTGACGGTGTCGGTGAGGTCCCCGCTGCCGGAGGCGGTGCAGGTGCTGCCGGTGGACGCCGCGCAGGTCCAGCCGAAGCCGGCCAGCGGGTCCGGCAGCGCGTCGGCCACTGTGGCGCCGACCGCATCGGACGGTCCGCCGTTGGTGACGGTGACCGTGTACGTGAACGGACTTCCCGGCACGTACGGATTCGGGGTGGCGGTCTTGGTCACCGCGAGGCCGACTGTGGTCTGGCCGGGGGTGACGGCGGTGGCGGAGCAGTTCGGTGTGCAGCCGGGGTCGGTGGCGCCTTCCGGCGGTGTCACTGTGGTGGTGTTTGTGAGGTCGCCGGTGGTGCCGGCCGGCACGGTCCCGGTGATCGTGTACGTGAGCGTTCCGCCGGCCCGGACGGTGACGGTGTCGGTGATGTCGCCGGTGCCCGAGGCCGTGCAGGTGCTCCCGGTGGACGCCTCACACGTCCAGCCGAACCCGGCCAGCGGTCCCGGGAGGGTGTCGCTGACCGTGGCACCAGCGGCGTCGGACGGCCCGTCGTTGGTGACGGTCACCGTGTACGTGAACGGACTTTCCGGCACGTACGGGTTCGGGGTGGCCGTCTTGGTGACCGCGAGGTCGACTGTGGGTTGGCCCGGAGTCACGCTGGTGGCGGAGCAGTTCGGTGTGCAGCCGGGATCGGTCGCGCCCTCGGGCGGGGTGACGGTGGCGGTGTTGGTGAGGTCGCCTGTGGTCCCTGCGGGCACGGTTCCGCTGATCGTGTAGGTCAGCGTTCCGCCTGCGAGGACGGTGACGGTGTCGGCGATGTCCCCGCTGCCCGACGCCGTGCAGGTGCTCCCGGTGGACGCCGCACAGGCCCAGGTCAGGCCGGGGAGCGGCAGAGTGTCGGTGACTGTGGCGCCGACGGCGTCGGACGGTCCGCCGTTGGCGACCGTGATCGTGTAGGTCAGTGGCGTGCCCGGCACGTACGGGTTCGGCGTCGCCGTCTTGGTCACCGCCAAGTCAACGGTGGGCTGGCCGGGAGTCACGGTGGTGGCCGAGCAGTTCGGGGCGCAGTCGGGGTCGGTGGCGCCGTCCGGCGGCGTGACGGTGGCGGTGTTGGTGAGGTCTCCCGTGGTTCCCGCCGGCACCGTTCCGGTGACGGTGTAGACGACCGACTCACCGACCCGGATGGTGACCCGGTCGTCGATGTCTCCGAGCCCGGAGGCGGTGCAGGTGCTGCCGATACCGGCTGTGCACGTCCACTCGAATCCGGCCAGCGGCTCGGGCAGCGCGTCGGTCACCGTGGCGCCGACGGCGTCGGAGGGTCCGCCGTTGGTGACGGTGACGGTGTACGTGAACGGCGCGCCCGGCACGTAGGGGCTCGGAGCGGCGGTCTTGGCGATCGCGAGGTCGACTGTGGGGAGGCCGGGCGTCACCGTCGTGGACTGGCAGCTGGGGGTGCAGCCGGGATCGGCGACGCCCTCCGGTGGGGTGAGGACGGCGGTGTTCGTCAGGTCGCCGGCGGTGCTCGCCGGCACGGTCCCGCTGATCGTGTAGGTCAGTGTGCCTCCGGCCCGGACGGTGACGGCGTCGTCGATGTCTCCGCTTCCGGAGGCGGTGCACGCGCTGCCGGTGGACGCCTCACAGGTCCAGGTGAACCCCTCCAGCGGCAGATCGTCCGCGACCGTGGCGCCGACCGCGTCCGAGGGGCCGGCATTGGTGACGGTGACGGTCCAGGTCAGCGCCGCCCCCGGCACGTACGGGCTCGGGGTCGCGGTCTTGCTGACGGCGAGGCCGACTGTGGGCTGGGCCGGGGTGACGACCGTGGCGGTGCAGTTCGGCGTGCAGCCGGGGTCGGTGACCCCTTCCGGCGGGGTGACTGTGGTCGTGTTGGTGAGGTCGCCTGTAGTGCCGGCGGGGACGGTCCCGGTGACCGTGTACGTGAGGGTTCCGCCCGCGAGGACGGTGACGGTGTCGCTGATGTCCCCGCTGCCCGACGCGGTGCAGGTGCTGCCGGTGGACGTCGCGCAGGTCCAGGTGAGGCCGGGCAGCGGCAGCGGGTCGGTGACCGTGGCGCCGACGGCGTCGGAGGGTCCGCCGTTGGTGACCGTGACCGTGTAGGTCAGGGGTGCACCCGGCACGTACGGGTCAGGGGCCGCCGTTTTCGTCACGGCCAGGTCGACCGTGGTCTGGCCGGGGGTGACGACGCTGGCGGAGCAGTTGGGGGTGCAGCCGGGATCGGTCGCGCCCTCGGGCGGGGTGACGGTGGCGGTGTTGGTGAGGTCGCCTGTGGTCCCTGCGGGCACGGTTCCGCTGATCGTGTAGGTCAGGGTTCCCCCCGCGAGGACGGTGACCGTGTCGCTGATGTCCCCGCTGCCGGAGGCGGCACAGGTGCTGCCGGTGGACGCCGCGCAGGTCCAGGTGAACCCGGGCAGCGGCAGCGGGTCGGTGACCGTGGCGCCGGCCGCGTCCGACGGGCCGCCGTTGGTGACGGTGACGGTGTACGTCAGGGGAGTACCCGGCACGTACGGATTCGGCGTCCCGGTCTTGGTCACCGCGAGGTCGACTGTGGGTTGGCCCGGAGTCACGCTGGTGGCGGAGCAGTTCGGTGTGCAGCCGGGATCGGTCGCGCCCTCGGGCGGGGTGACGGTGGCGGTGTTGGTGAGGTCGCCTGTGGTCCCTGCGGGCACGGTTCCGCTGATCGTGTAGGTCAGGGTTCCCCCCGCGAGGACGGTGACCGTGTCGCTGATGTCCCCGCTGCCGGAGGCGGCACAGGTGCTGCCGGTGGACGCCGCGCAGGTCCAGGTGAACCCGGGCAGCGGCAGCGGGTCGGTGACCGTGGCGCCGGCCGCGTCCGACGGGCCGCCGTTGGTGACGGTGACGGTGTACGTCAGGGGAGTACCCGGCACGTACGGATTCGGCGTCCCGGTCTTGGTGACCGCCAGGTCGACAGTCGGCGCCGCCGGTGTCACCACAGTCGCCGTGCAGGTCGGTGTGCAGCCGGGATCGGAGACGCTTTCGGGCGGCGTCACGGTGGTGGTGTTGGTGAGGTCGCCGGTGGTTCCGGCGGGCACGGTTCCGCTGATCGTGTAGGTGAGGGTTCCGCCCGCGAGCACGGTGACGGTGTCGCTGATGTCCCCGCTGCCGGACGCGGTGCAGGTGCTGCCGGTGGACGCCGCGCACGTCCAGGTGAAGCCGGGCACCGGCAGGGCGTCGGTGACAGTGGCGCCGACCGCGTCCGACGGGCCGCCGTTGGTCACCGTGACGGTGTAGGTCAGGGGAGTACCGGGCACGTACGGGCTCGGTGCCGCCGTCTTGGTCACCGCCAGGTCGACGGTCGGCCGGCCCGGGGTGACGACCGTCGCCGTGCAGTTCGGCGTGCAGCCGGGATCGGAGACACCCTCGGGCGGGGTGACGGTGGTGGTGTTGGTGAGGTCGCCGGTGGTGCCTGCGGGCACGGTCCCGCTGATCGTGTAGGTCAGAGTCCCGCCCGCGAGCACGGTGACGGTGTCGCTGATGTCCCCGCTGCCGGACGCGGCACACGTGCTGCCGGTGGACGCCGCGCAGGTCCAGGTGAAGCCGGCCAGCGGGAGCGCGTCCGCGACTGTGGCGCCGACGGCGTCGGACGGCCCGCCGTTGGTGACGGTGACCGTGTACGTCAGCGACGCCCCCGGCACGTACGGGTCAGGGGCCGCCGTCTTCGTGACGGCCAGGTCGACGGCGGGCGCCGCCGGGGTCACCACCGTCGTGGCGCAGGTGGGCGTGCAGCCGGGGTCGGAGACCCCGTCCGGTGGGGTGACCGTTGCGGTGTTCGTCAGGTCGCCGGTGGTGCCCGAGGGCACGGTCCCGCTGATCGTGTACGTGAGCGTCCCGCCCGCGAGCACGGTGACGGTGTCGGTGATGTCCCCGCCGCCCGACGCGGTGCAGGTGCTGCCGGTGGACGCCGCGCAGGTCCAGGTGAACCCGGGCGCCGGCAGGGGATCGGTGACAGTGGCGCCGGCGGCGTCGGACGGCCCGCCGTTCGTCACGGTGACCGTGTAGGTCAGTGGCGCGCCCGGCACGTACGGGTTCGGGCTCGCCGTCTTCGCCACGGCCAGGTCGACCGCGGGGATGACCTGGAGTGTGGCGGAGCCGGGCGGGTTGATCCCGACGATGGCCGGGAAGTTGCTCTCACAGCCGGGGATCGGCGTGCCGTCCGGCCCGGCGCATCCGGTGTTCGTGTACGAGCCGACCACGTCGGCAGTCACCTCGACGGAGACGGTGCAGGACGCTACGCCCAGGCCGATGTCGCCGTCGAAGACCACCGAGGTCGCGCCGGCGGCCGCGGTCACCGTGGCGTCCGAGCAGGTGGTGCTGTTCACCCCGGTCGCGGTCACGCCGGCCGGAAGGTCGTCGGTGAAACTCATCCCGTTCTTGGCCCGCAGGTCGCCGGTGTTGGTGACGGTGAACGTCAGCGTGGATGTCTGCCCCTGCCCGATGGTGGCCGGGCTGAACGCCTTGTCCAGTTGCGGGGTCACGTCCACGATCTGGGGGAGGTCGAACGCGACGTCGTTGCCGGTGCCGGTGGCGGTCGCGTTGTAGAGCCGGAGTCCCAGTGTCGGCGTGTCGGCCACCGACAGTTGCAGCGCCGTCGACTGCAGCTTCGCGATCCACGTGTTGTTGACGATCACGGCACCCGGATCCGTACACGGGCTCAGGTTCTCCGCGAGCACCGTCGGCACCCCGTTGAGGAGCAGCTCGAAGCGCAGGCGTGCCCGCTGCGCGAAGGGGACGGTGCAGTTCCGCTCGGCGAAGATCGCCGAGACCTCGTAGAAGTGCCCGCCCACCGCCGGGATCGAGTTGTTGTCCGTCTCCAACTGGTATCCGGGCAGCTGGGCGGTCGTGCCGTTGGTGTACTCGGTGAGCACCTGGTTGGTGGCCGCCTCCTCGGTGCTCTGTCCCTGGAACAGCCCCATGTCACGGGCCATCTCGCGCAGCCGGTCCCAGGCGGCGTTCCGGGCGCAGTTGTCGTTGTTTGTCACCGGCGGGCTGCCGCCGTTGGGCGGCAGCGGCGACGTCTGGCGCATGATCCAGCCGTTGCACTGCGCTGCGCCGGGGCTCCACGCCGGGTCCGCCGTGTACGTCTCGCTGTCCGCGCCGCTGCCTCCCGGGCCCGGCACGTAGACCGAACCGGGGGAGCCGGTGTACGAGCCGATGCGGATCGGCTCGTCGGCCGCGCTCTCGTTGGAGAAGTCCTCGGTGAAGATGGGTGTGCCGGGCTGGGGCACTCCCGGCTGGCCGGGGACGGTGGCCGAGGCGGGTGAGGGTGAGACCACCACCGCGAACGTCGACGACGACGCAAGCACGGCGAGCACCGCCAGCGCCGACGCGGGTCGCCGCCATCCCTTGTGAACCATGTTCATCTTCCCCCGTTGCGGCAGGCCGGATCCGTGCGGGACCCGACACCTCACAGCGGTAAAGGTTCCAGGCGGCCGTGCCATAAGTCTGGTTTTTCACGATTTGCGGGTCAGATCCGGCGCGGTTCGCCTGGGTAGGGATACTCAGCGGATCACCGTCTCGCGGCTCAGGCGGCGGCGCCGGGGCGTCGACAGGATGCTTGTCATGGCCGAGACGCTGCACCGACACGCCGCTGCACGTACCGTCGACACGCCCCTGCCCGCCGAGGCCGCGCTGGCCCCCGCCGGCCGCGCGGTCGCCGCGCTGGCCCGGCTCGTCGCCCACCACCCGGCCGGCTGGCGCTGGCTGGCCCGGCGCCACCACCCGGTCCTCGACCGGCTCGCCGCCGCGAACGCGCGGTCGACCTGCGTGCGGGCGGCCCGGCGGGTGCCCGCCTACCAGGCGTTCCTGCGGGCCCGCCCGGGCGGCCTGCGCCGTCGGCTGCGGGACTTCCCGGAGACCGACAAGCGTGGGTACGTCATGGCGTACGACGCCTCCGCCCGCTGCCGGGACGGGCGGCTGCCGGAGCGCGGCGTGGTGGTCGACGAGTCGGCCGGATCGTCCGGGCGGCCGTTCAACTGGCCGCGCGGCGAGCGAGAGCTGCGGGGCATACACCGCGACATCGCCGGCTACACCGGGCTGGCGTTCCCGATGCGCCGGCCGTTCGTGATCAACGCGTACTCGATGGGCGCCTGGGCGACCGGCACCACCACCGGCGCGGCGATGGCCCGGATCGCCACCGTGAAGAACACCGGTCCCGACCTCGGGAAGATCGTCGACACGCTGCGCGAGTTCGGTCCCGGCCGCGACTACCTGGTGACCGCGTACCCGCCGTTCCTCAAGCACCTGCGGGACCGGCTCGACGCCGAGGACTTCCCCTGGTCGCGGTACCGGATCTTCGCCAGCTGCGGCGGCGAGGGCATGACCGAGGCGCTGCGCGACTACCTGGAGCAGCGGTTCGTGCGGGTGCGGTCGGCGTACGGCGCGTCGGACCTGACCATCGGCATCGGCGCGGAGACCCGGTTCACGGTGTGGCTGCGGCGGCGCCTGCGCACCGACGCGGGGCTGCGCGCGGAACTGCTCGGCCGCGGCGAGCAGCGGCTGCCGATGGTGTTCCAGTACAACCCGTTCGCCACCTACCTGGAGACCAACGACCGGCGGGAACTGCTCTGCACTGTGACGAGCCCGCACGTGCTCCAGCCGCGACTACGCTACAACGTGGGTGACGAGGCACTGCTGGTGCCGTACCGGCGGATCGTCGAGCTGGCCCACGCCGACCCGGTACGCCGCGCCGAGTTCCGTACCGCGGTGGCCGAGGAGCGGATGACGCTGCCGCTGCTGCTGTTGTTCGGCCGCAGCGACTCCACCGTGTCCTACCTGGGCGCGAACCTCTACCCGCAGGACGTCGAGTACGGCCTCTACACCGGCAACCCGTACGCCGCCGAGATCAGCCGGTTCTGCCTGACTCTGCACGAGGACGCGGCGCTGGAGACGCGGCCGGTGATCCACGTCGAGCTGCGCCGCCCGCTGGACGCCGACGTACGCGCGGCGCTCTCCGACGCCTGCCGCGACGGGGTACGCGCGCACCTGACCTCGGTGTCGCGGGACTTCGCGCAGTCCCTGGTGGAGGACCCGACCGCCGGTGACCTGCGGGTGGAGCTGCACGAACCGGACGGCGGCCCGTTCGCCGCCATGCAGAAGATCAAGAACGTCTACCTGGTGAGGTGAGCGATGCGTACCCGTGACTTCTCCCGCGCCCCGGCCCAGGCCCGTGCCGGCGCCATGTTCATCGGCGGTACCCGGTACGCGAACCCGCTGGTGCTGCTGCGCCTGGCCCCCGACTGGATCCGGATGGTGCGCGACATGCGCCGGATGTCCGGCTACTGCTGGCACACCGTCTACTGGCAGTTCCCGCTGACGCTCGGCACGATCGCGTTCTTCACCGACCGGGACGCGCTGCTGCGCTTCGCCCGCACCCGGCACCATCGCAAGCTGATGATGTGGCTGACCGACGGCAACCGTAACGCCACCGCCGGCTTCATCCGGCTCTACACCGCGTCCCCTGACGGCTACTCCAACGGCGCGTGGCGGGCCGAGGACGGCGCGATGGGCCACATCGAGCAGTTCACGCCGCTGGGCCCGGAGACGGCCGGACCGGCGGTGCGCCGATGACCGGCCACCGGTTCGAGCGCGTGACCGGCCGGCGCGGCCTGCGCGACTTCCTTACGCTCACCGACCGGCTGTACGCGGACGAGCCCCGGTTCGTGCCGACGCCCCGGCAGCAGATCCGCCGCTGGTGGCGCGACGGCGTGCCGATGTACGTGCTGCGCGACGCCACCGGCACCGTGGTCGGGCGCACCACGCTGCACACCGACGCGGACCTCGACGCGAAGCTGGGCCGCCGGTGCCAGCTGTTCGGGCTCACCGAGTTCACCCCGTCCGCCGCCGGGCCGCTGTTCGACGCGATCAGCACGCACGCCACACCCGGCCGGGACCTGCTGTTCGGCCCGGTGGCGCTGCTGCCCAACCAGGCCGGCGGCGTGATCACCTCCGGGTACGCCGACCGGGGCTTCGTGGACAGTGCGTGGAACCCGCCGCACTACCCGGACGCGTACGAGGCGTACGGGTTCACCGGGCGGTTCGTCTCCGACACCTGGATCTGCCCGGTCCCGCCGCCGGCTGGACCGGGCCCGGGCCCGGGTGTCGAGCCCGACGGCGCCCGGCTGGAACTGCACCGGGGGAGCACCCGGCGGCTCGACGAGCAGCTCGGCCTGCTGCGCGGGATGCTCAACGACTCCTTCGCCCAGCTCGGCTACTACACGCCGATCTCGGCGGCGCAGCTGCGGCGGCAGACCGACGGGCTGGCGTACCTGCTGGACGAGTCTTTGCTGCTCTACCTGACCCGCGACGGGCGCCCGGTGGCGTTCGTGCTCTGCGTGCCGGACATCAGCGACTTCCTGGTCGCGGTCCGCGGCGACCTGAACCCGGTCAACCAGTTGTGGCTGCTGGCCACCCGCCGCCGGTACCGCCGGGAGGCGGTGCTGATCGTCAAGGGCGTGGTGCCGGAGTTCCAGGGGCGCGGCTACCAGCGGCTGCTGTCCGAGCACCTGCACCGCAACCTGCACGCCGGTGGCTACACGGCGCTGCGCAGCACGTACGTCGGGCGGGACAATCCGGCGTCGGCCGCCCAGTACCGGCGCCTGGGCGGACGCCCGCTGCACGGCTACACGTTCTACGCCAAGGAGCGGTGACCATGGACCTCGCCGCGTTCCACGCGCTGGAGCCGTTGTGCTGGCGGGCCCCGAGCGCGCACAACACCCAGCCGTGGCGGCTGCGCTACGAGCGCTGGGCGATCACCGTCGGGTGGGATCCGGCCGACGCGCTGCCCGCGGGCGACCCGACCGGGCGGGACCTGCGGCTGTCGCTGGGCGCGTTCGTGGAGACCTGCCTGATCGTCGCAGCCGACGCGGGGCTGCGGCTGGACTGGGCCGCCGACCACGACGAGTCCGACCGGCGGGTGGGCCGGCTGCGGCCGGGACGGCAGCCGTACCGGACGCCGTTCCGCACCGCCGACGTGTGGGACCGGCGTACCCACCGGGGCCGGTTCGCCGCCGGCCCGGACGCCGACGTGGTAGCGGCAGTGGACGCGGTCGCCCGGCGGGCCGGTGGCGCGGTCCGCGTCGTGCCGGCGGCCGGGCGGCTGCGCGCGCTGCTGCGCACGGCCGACCGGCAGGTGTACGCCGACCCGGCGGTGGTCGCGGAGCTGCGCCGCTGGCTGCGCCTGGACCGGTCGGGCCCGCGCTACCGGACCGACGGGCTCAGTGACCGCTGCCTCGGGCTGGGCCGGGCGGCGGCCACCGGGCTGCGGGTGGCGCTCGCGGCGTACCCGGCGTTGCGTCCGCTGGGGCTGCCCCGGCTGCTCGCCGCCGCGGGCGGTGACCCGCTCGCGCAGGGCGGCGCGGTGCTGGCGCTCGTCGCCCCGCCCGGCCTGGACGCGGCCGGCCAGGTCGAGTTCGGACGGGTGCTGATGCGGACGTGGCTGACGCTGCACACGGCCGGGCTGGCCGCGCACCCGCTCAGTCAGATGATCGACGTGGCCGACACCCGGGAGGCGCTCGGCACGCTGCTGGACGTGGCGCCGGAGCGCATCGTGCACGTGGCCCGGGTCGGCCGGCCGGCCGACCCGGCGCCCCGTTCGGCCCGGCGAGTGGACCACGGATCGGATCTGTTAGCGGTAACACCCCTTGACGCGGTGTCACTTCATCCATGAGAGTCCATGTTGGCTGATGTGTCGCCCGGTCGGGAGCCCTGGGCGCGTAGTGGCAGAAATGCGGCGTCCGGGTGCGCGAGCGGAGTCTGTTAGCGATAACAGCACCGTCGCGCACCCGGGACCGCCCTCTGATCTGCGCGGTTGGGAGCAACCATGTCCGAAGTGACACGACGAAACATCATCAAGGCAACGGCGGCGGGCGCCGGCGCCGCGCTGGTACCGGCCGCCTGGAGCGCCGCCGCGCGCGCCGGCTCGGCGGCGCCACCACAGGTGCTGGCCGCCAACGACCTGGCACTCTGGTACGACGAACCGGCCGGCACCGACTGGCTGCGCGCCCTGCCGATCGGCAACGGGCGCCTCGGCGCGATGGTGTTCGGCAACGTCGACACCGAACGGCTCCAGCTCAACGAGGACACCGTCTGGGCCGGCGGCCCGTACGACTCGGCCAACACCCGGGGCGCGGCCAACCTGGCCGAGATCCGGCGCCGCGTCTTCGCCGACCAGTGGACCTCGGCCCAGGATCTGATCAACCAGACCATGATGGGCAGTCCGGGCGGTCAGCTCGCCTACCAGACAGTCGGGAACCTCCGGCTCGCCTTCGGGTCGGCGAGCGGGGCGACCCAGTACAACCGGACGCTCGATCTCACCACCGCCACGGTGACCACCACCTACGTGCTGAACGGCGTACGGCACCAGCGGGAGGTGTTCGCCAGCGCGCCCGACCAGGTGATCGTGCTCCGGCTGACCGCCGACCGGGCGAACTCGATCACGTTCTCCGCCACCTTCGACAGCCCGCAGCGGACCACCATGTCCAGCCCCGACGGCGCGACAGTGGCACTCGACGGCATCTCCGGCTCGATGGAGGGGGTAAACGGCTCGGTGCGGTTCCTCGCGCTGGCCCACGCCGCCGTCACCGGTGGCACGGTCAGCAGTTCCGGCGGCACGCTGCGGGTGTCCGGCGCCACCAGCGTGACGGTCCTGATCTCGATCGGGTCCAGCTATGTCAACTACCGCACCGTCAACGGCGACTACCAGGGCATCGGGCGCAACCGGCTGAACGCCGCCAAGGGCGTCGACGTCGACCAGCTGCGTACCCGCCACCGCGCCGACTACCAGGCCCTGTTCAACCGGGTCACGGTCGACCTGGGCCGCACCGCCGCCGCGGACCAGCCCACCGACGTGCGGATCGCGCAGCACGCGAGCACGAACGATCCGCAGTTCGCCGCGCTGCTGTTCCAGTTCGGGCGGTACCTGCTGATCTCGTCGTCGCGGCCGGGCACCCAGCCGGCGAACCTCCAGGGCATCTGGAACGACTCGCTGACGCCGTCCTGGGACTCGAAGTACACGGTCAACGCCAACCTGCCGATGAACTACTGGCCGGCCGACACCACGAACCTGTCCGAGTGCTTCCTGCCGGTCTTCGACATGACCAAGGACCTCACCGTGACCGGCGCGCGGGTCGCCCAGGCGCAGTACGGCGCCGGCGGCTGGGTCACCCACCACAACACCGACGCCTGGCGGGGCGCGTCGGTCGTGGACGGCGCGTTCTGGGGCATGTGGCAGACCGGTGGGGCCTGGCTGAGCACGCTCATCTGGGACCACTACCTGTTCACCGGCGACCTCGGATTCCTCCAGGCCAACTACCCGGCTCTCAAGGGCGCCGCCCAGTTCTTCCTCGACACCCTCGTCGCCCACCCGACGCTCGGCTACCTGGTGACGAACCCGTCGAACTCGCCGGAGCTGGCGCACCACGCCGACGCCAGCGTCTGCGCCGGCCCGACGATGGACAACCAGATCCTGCGCGACCTGTTCGACGCGGCGGCCCGGGCGAGCGAGGTCCTCGGCGTCGACACCACCTTCCGGTCCCAGGTGCGCACCGCCCGGGACCGGCTGCCGCCGAGCCGCGTCGGTTCCCGGGGCAACGTGCAGGAGTGGCTGGCCGACTGGGTCGAGACCGAGCGCACCCACCGGCACGTCTCCCACCTGTACGGGCTGCACCCCGGCAACCAGATCACCAGGCGCGGCACCCCGGCGCTGTACGAGGCCGCCCGTAAGACGCTGGAGCTGCGCGGCGACGACGGGACCGGCTGGTCCCTCGCCTGGAAGATCAATTTCTGGGCCCGCCTGGAGGACGGCTCCCGCGCCCACAAGCTCCTGCGCGACCTGGTGCGCACCGACCGGCTCGCGCCGAACATGTTCGACCTGCACCCGCCGTTCCAGATCGACGGCAACTTCGGGGCCACCTCGGGCATCGCCGAGATGCTGCTGCACAGTCACACCGGCGAGCTGCACCTGCTGCCCGCGCTGCCGAGTGCCTGGCCCGCCGGGCAGGTCGCGGGCCTGCGCGGCCGGGGCGGTTACACGGTGGGGCTGACCTGGAGCAGCGGCCAGGCCGACGAGATCGCCGTCCGCGCCGACCGCGACGGCACGCTGCGCCTGCGGTCCCGGCTGTTCGCCGGCACCTTCACCGTCGCCGACCTCACCGACGGCAGCACACCCGCCACCACCCGCCCGGAGTCCGACGTCGTCGCGCTCACCGTCCGCGCCGGGCACACCTACCGGGCGGCGCGGCCCGGCGTGACGCCGTCGCCGACGGCCACACCGACGTCCACGCCCTCACCCACTCCGACCCCGACCCCGACCCCGACCACCAGCTCCCCGGCGCCGTCCGGCGCGCGTGCCACGTACGCGATCACCGGCTCGTGGTCCGGCGGCTTCCAGGCCGAGGTCACGGTGACCGCCGGCGCGACCGCGATCCGCGGCTGGACGGTGTCCTGGACGTTCCCGAACGGGCAGGTGATCAACCAGATCTGGAGCGGCACGCACACCCAGAACGGCGCGAACGTGACGGTGCGCAACGTCGACTACAACGGATCACTGCCGGCCGGCGGCTCCACCACGTTCGGCTTCATCGGCACGGCCGGCGGCACCAACAACCCGCCGGCGAACCTCACCTGCACGACCACCTGACCCGCGACGCGCCCCGCCGCGGCCACCCGGCCGGGGCGGGGCGTACCGCCGGTCAGGCCAGCAGCGTCTCGCGCAGCCGCGCGCCCAGGTTCAGCTCGCCGACGACGCGGGGACCGGCCGGGTCGTACACGGCGATGCGGTGGTTGCGGCGCATCATCTCCCGCACCGCCGGCGGCAACCGGGGCGGGTCGTCCATCGTGGCGAGCACCCGCGCGCCGGTGCCCATCAGCCGCTCCACGAGCGTCGCGCTGTCGGTGTCCACACGCACCCGGCCGAACTCCCAGCCCGCGGTGGTCAGGTCGAGCACCTCGAACAGGCGCGTCACGAACGGCTGCGGGTCGGTCACCCGGTCCAGCCGGTCGGCCCGCCCGCCGACCACCGCCACGGCGGCGGTGACCTGCGCGTACGGGTGCAGCCCGCTGGGCAGCGCGCCGAGCGGCCAGCGCAGCGCCGGCCCGGCCTCCTTCCACAGGGGCCGGTAGTTGCGGCGGTGCACCAGCAGTCGCCGCCCGGTGCGCCGGAACACCTCCTGCGCCTGGGCGAGCAGGTCGGCGTGCGCCTGGTCGGCGGCCTCGCAGACGATCCCGGCGGCCACCACGAGACCGTCGTCATCGGACAGCAGCCGGGTGATCGCATCGGCCTGCTCCGGGAACCGGAGGCGGGCGTGCGTCCCGTAGGACTGCCGGACGTCCCGCAGCAGCTCCTGCTGACGTGCAGGGTCCAGTTCGACCCGTCCGCCACCGAGCAACCGCTGGAGCCAACCCATCGCGCCTCGCTTCCGTCGCCGTCTGCGGACCGGGCAATGCTAGTTCGTCGGCCGATGCTCGTATGGTGACGGGGTGACCGATCGATCCCTGACCCTGATGGCGGTGCACGCGCACCCCGACGACGAGGCGACGAGCACCGGCGGCGTCCTGGCGCGCTACGCGGCCGAGGGCGTCACCACAGTGCTCGTGACGTGCACCGACGGGGGGTGCGGCGACGGCCCCGGCGGGATCAAGCCGGGCGACCCCGGGCACGACCCGAAGGCCGTAATCGAGATGCGGCGCGCCGAACTGGCCGCGAGTTGCGAGGCGCTGAAGGTCACCCACCTGGAGACGCTCGACTACGGCGACTCCGGGATGATGGGCTGGGCGACGAACGACGCGCCCGGCGCGTTCTGGAACACGCCGGTGGCCGAGGCGGCCGGCCGGCTGGCCGAGCTGATCCGGCGCTACCGCCCCGATGTCGTGGTCACCTACGACGAGAACGGCTTCTACGGCCACCCGGACCACATCCAGGCCCACCGGATCACCATGGCCGCGGTCGAGCAGACCGGCATCCCGGCCAAGGTCTACTGGACCACAGTGCCGCGCAGCGCGTTCCAGCAGTTCGGCACCGTCATGCGGGAGATCGAGGTGGAGTTCCCCGAGCCGGAGGCGACCGACGAGATGCCGGCGCTGGGCCTGCCGGACGACGAGATCACCACCTGGGTCGACACCCGCGGCTACGGCGGGCAGAAGTTCGCCTCGCTCGCCGCGCACGCCAGCCAGGCGGAGAACATCTTCTTCCTGCGTCTGGGGCAGGAGCGGTTCACCGAGCTGATGGGCATGGAGACGTTCGTGCGGGTGCGGGACACCACCGGCGCGGCCACGCCCGAGGACGACCTGTTCGCCGGGTTGCGCTGACCGGTCGTGGGCCCGGTCCGGGGCGGTCATCGGCTCACGTCGAGACGGTCTGTGCGGCCAGGTGCGCCAGTACGGCGCGGACGTCCCCGTCGGTCTCGGCCATGATCCGTCGTTGCCGGGTGGCGCCGGTGCCGTCCCGGCGTACCCGGTCCAGCTCGCGCCGGACCAGGTCCAGGTCACCGTGGCGGGTCAGCGCGGGTGTGACGGTGACGAACAGGTCGTCGACGAGGTCCCAGGCGGGCCGGGGCCGCCCGGTGCGCAGGTCGACGAGCCGGCCGTCGACGCCGTCGTGGGCGGCCCGCCAGTGCGCGGCGGCCACCAGGCAGTCCCGGATGCGTGGCGCGGGCACTCCCGCGCGGACGTCGTCGATCAGGGTGGCCACGAGCGCCCGGACCAGCCCGGCGACCAGCACTGTGTCGTCGACGGTGGGGCAGACGTCGCCGACGCGGACCTCCACTGTGGGGTACGACGCGGACGGGCGGGCGTACCAGTAGACCATCGCGGCGTCGAGCATGATCCCGGCGGTGATCAGGTCCGCCACCGTGGCGTCGTAGTCCGCGGCGGAGTCGAAGTGCGGCGTCGGTCCGATGCTCGGCCAGCGTTCCAGCTGCATCGAGCGCCAGCTCGCGTGCCCGGTGTCCCGCCCGTCGTGCAGCGGCGAGTTCGCGGTGAGCGCCTGCACCACCGGCAGCCACGGGCGCAGGTGGTTGCAGACCTGCACGGCCAGTTCCCGGTCCGGCACGCCGACGTGAACGTGGCAGCCGCAGACCGCCGGGTCGTGGGCGACCGGGCCGAACCGGCGGGACATGTCGTGGTAGCGCTGCTCGTCGGGCACCGTGCGGTGGGCCTCGCAGACCGGCGTGGCGCCGACCGCGACCAGCCGCGCCCCGGCCGTGTCGGCCGCGCGTGCGGCCGCCCCGCGCAGCGTCACCAGATGCTCCCGCAGCTCTGCGAGATCCGGGCTGACCGGCGTCACCATCTCGACCATGCTGTGCCGGAACTCCTGCCGGGTCTGCTCGCGGGCGGTGCCGGAGAGCGCGTCGCGTACCCGGTCGGCGACCGGCATGCTCTCGCCGGTGGCCGGGTCCAGCAGCAGGAACTCCTCTTCCACCCCGAGGGTCAGGACGGTGGGGATCTGCTGGGTGGTGGCGGTGGTGGTGGGCCGCGGCCTCACCGACGGCTCCACCGGCACGGAACGGTCGGCGTGTCGTCGTGAGGCGGAGTCATGTCTCGACGGTACGAGGGCGGAGGCCGGCCCGAGGCCGTTTCCGCCGACCACCGCCCCCGCGGGTGGCGGGGGCGGTGGCGGTACGGCTCAGCAGTCGAAGTAGAGCGCGAACTCGTGCGGCGTGGGCCGCAGCCGGACCGGGTCGACCTCGTTGGCGTTCTTCCAGTCGACCCAGGTGGAGATCAGGTCGTCGGTGAAGACGTTGCCGTCGAGCAGGTAGTCGTGGTCGGCCTCCAGCGCCGCCAGCGCCTCGGGCAGCGAACCGGGCACCTGCTTGACGTCGCCCCACTCCTCCGGCGGGAGGTCGTAGAGGTCCTTGTCGATCGGCGCCGGCGGCTCGATCTTGTTCTTGATGCCGTCGAGACCGGCCATGAGCATCGCGGAGAACGCCAGGTAAGGGTTGCTGGACGGGTCGGGGACGCGGAACTCGACGCGCTTGGCCTTCGGGTTGCTGCCGGTGACCGGGATGCGGGTGCAGGCGGAGCGGTTGCGCTGCGAGTAGACCAGGTTGACCGGGGCCTCGAAGCCGGGCACCAGACGACGGTAGGAGTTGATCGTGGGGTTGGTGAAGGCGAGCAGCGAGGGGGCGTGGTGCAGGAGTCCGCCGATGTACCAGCGGGCGGTGTCGGACAGGCCGGCGTAGCCGGTCTCGTCGTAGAACAGCGGCTCGCCGCCGCGCCAGAGGCTCTGGTGGGTGTGCATGCCGGAGCCGTTGTCACCGAACAGCGGCTTGGGCATGAACGTCGCGGTCTTGCCGTGCGCCCACGCCTCGTTCTTGATCAGATACTTGAAGAGCTGGAGCTCGTCCGCCGAGTGCAGCAGCGTCGAGAACTTGTAGTTGATCTCCGACTGCCCGCCCGTGCCCACCTCGTGGTGCGAACGCTCGACGGTGAAACCGGCGTCCACCATCCGGCGGACCATGCTGTCGCGCAGGTCGGCGTAGTGGTCCACCGGCGGCACCGGGAAGTAGCCGCCCTTGTACGCGGTCTTGTAGCCGCGGTTGCCGCCCTCCTCGATCCGGCCGCTGTTCCAGGCGCCCTCGATCGAGTCGATGTAGTAGAACGACTGGTGCGCCGACGTCTCGTGGCGGATCGAGTCGAAGATGTAGAACTCCGCCTCCGCACCGAAGTACGCGGTGTCCGCGATCCCGCTCGCCGCCAGATACGCCTCGGCCTTCTTCGCCACGTTGCGCGGGTCGCGGGAGTACGCCTCCCGGGTGAACGGGTCGTGGACGAAGAAGTTCAACGCCAGCGTCTTCTGCGTGCGGAACGGGTCGATGAAAGCCGTCGACACGTCCGGCAGCAGCAGCATGTCCGACTCGTGGATCGACTGGAAGCCGCGGATCGAGGACCCGTCGAAGGCGAGACCGTCGGTGAAGACGCTGTCGTCGAACGACTCGACCGGCAGGTTGAAGTGCTGCATCACGCCGGGCAGGTCACAGAAACGTACGTCGACGAACTTCACGTCCTCGTCGGTGAGGTATCGCAGGAGTTCCTCGGAATTGGCGAACACACGTCCTCCTGGCAGGCGTCGTTGATCCTGGCCACGTCCCGTGGCCGGACCGCCCGGGGACATGGCCCGTACCGCCACCGTACGACGGCTCGCCGTGCCCGGCTCGGCAACCGCCCATCCGGGTTTCCTTCGCCACATGCCGGGTAGTCGCCGTACCCGGCGGACCGCCCGGGAGACGACGCGGCGGGAGGTTGGCATGGTGAGTGCTCCGCGACTGACCGGTGGGCGCTGAGATGTGCGGGATCAGCGGTGAGGCCAGGTTCGACGGGGCCACCCCCGACACCGACGCGGTGAACCGGATGACCGCGGCCATGCGCTCCCGCGGCCCGGACGGTGAGGGCGCGTGGAGCGACGGCTGGATCACCCTCGGGCACCGTCGGCTCACCGTGATCGACCTGTCCGAGGCCGGCGCCCAGCCGATGGTCCGCGACGACCTCGGCCTGGCCCTGGTCTTCAACGGTTGCGTCTACAACTACCCGGAGCTGCGCGACGAGCTGCGCGCCGCCGGGCACACGTTCCACAGCACCAGCGACACCGAGGTGATCCTGGTGGCGTACGCGCAGTGGGGGGAGCGGTTCGTCGACCACCTGGTCGGCATGTTCGCGGTGGCGCTGGTGGACCGGCGGCGGCGCCGCCTCGTGCTGGCCCGCGACCGGCTGGGCATCAAGCCGCTCTACCTCGCCGGGTCGCCCGGCCGGCTCCGGTTCGCCTCCACGCTGCCGGCGCTGCTGGCCGGCGGCGACGTGGACACCGGCATCGACCCGGTCGCGCTGCACCACTACCTGTCCTGGCACTCGATCGTGCCGGCGCCGCGCACGATCCTGCGCGGCATCCGCAAGCTGCCCCCGGCCACCGTCCGGGTGATCGAGGCCGACGGGCGCAGCCGCGAGCGCGTCTACTGGCGGCCCGAGTACCGGCGCGACCCGGCCCACGAAGGCATGGACGCCGCAGACTGGCGGGCCGCCGTCGGGGACGCGCTGCGCACCGCCGTACGCCGTCGGCTGGTCGCGGACGTGCCGGTCGGGGTGCTGCTCTCCGGCGGCCTCGACTCCAGCATGATCGTGGCGTTGCTGGACGGAGCCGGACAGCACCACCTCCAGACGTTCAGCATCGGCTTCGACAGCCGCGGCGACGAGACCGGCGACGAGTTCCACTACTCCGACCTGGTCGCCCGCACGTTCGGCACGGACCACCACCGCATCCGGCTCGCGGACGGCGATCTGGGCCCGGCCGTACGCGCCACCGTGGCGGCCATGACCGAGCCGATGGGCAGCCACGACGTGGTGGCGTTCCACCTGCTCTCCGAGCAGGTCGCCCGGCACGTGAAGGTGGCGCAGTCCGGCCAGGGCGCCGACGAGGTGTTCGCCGGCTACGGCTACCACCACCGGCTGGCCGCCTCGGCCCGCGAGGACGCGACGGCCGAGTTCACCGCCGCGTTCTTCGACCGCGACCACGCCGAGCTGACCGAGGTGGTCGAACCGGCGTACGCCTGCGACGGTGACGCCAGCGGCGAGCTGGTCGCCGCGGACCTGGCCGCGCCGGGCGCGCAGACCGCCGTGGACGCGGTGCTGCGCCTGGACACCCACCTGATGCTGCCCGACGACCCGGTCAAACGGGTGGACAGCATGAGCATGGCGTGGGGGCTGGAGGTGCGCACGCCCTTCCTCGACCAGGACCTGGTCACGCTCGCCGCGGCCTGCCCGCCCGAGCACAAGCTGGCCCAGGGCGGCAAGGGCGTGCTCAAGGAGGTGGCCCGGGAGTTGCTGCCCGCCGAGGTCATCGACCGGCCGAAGGGCTACTTCCCGGTGCCGGCGCTGCGCAACGTCGACGGTCCCGTGCGAGAGTTGGTGGTCGAGGCGCTGGGTGCGCCCGAGGCGCGCCGGCGCGGGCTGTTCCGCCGCGCGTACGTCGACGAGCTGCTGGCCGAGCCGGACCGGGCCCAGGCCGCCGCCGGCAGCAACAAGCTGTGGCAACTGGGCCTGCTGGAGCTGTGGTTGCAGACGCACGGCGTGAGCTGAGCGGGGCGGGAGGAGCACGATGAAGTTCGTCATCGAGAGCGAGGCCGACGGCACTGTGGGATTCACCGTCGTCGGCGGCGACGGTCAGGTGCTCGCCACCGGTGCGCCCTGCCCGGACAAGGGCTCGGCTCTCGCCGTGGTCGGCGAGCTGATGCACGGGCTCGGCGACGCCTGCCTTGAGGACCGGACCGAGGCGACCGCCGGGCCGGTGGCCGGCACCCGGACCGAGATCGGCGACGACATGTCGGACATCGGCCGCTCCGGCATCCCGCCGGTCTGACCGGCGGCACGTCCGGCCCGGCCCGCGAGTGGCCCTGAACGCGACACGTCCCGCGCGGGCCACGAGCCCGGGCGGGACGCTGCGCTCACTGCTCGTCGTCGAGCACCTCTGTGTGGCCGTCCCGGGTGACTGTGGGTGGCAGGTGCTCGTCCGGCTGGGGCGCCTCGGCCAGCGTGTGGTGCGGGTCGCCGTCGGGCGAGAACAGCACCCGATCGGTCTTGCGGGTCTTCTCCTGCTCCTCCTCCGGCTCCGTCACCGCGTTCTCCCTCCGCTCACCGGCGCCCCGGGCAGGCCGCCCCTCGTCCCACGCTAAGCGCCGGACGGGCGCCGGGAGCGGGTTTCCGCGCGACGGCCCGCTGTCACCCGGCCGGACGGTACGGCCGCCGGGTCAGGCTCGCGTACGCCATCGTGGTCAGCGTGACGATGTCGAACACCGGCACACCCAGCCGCGCCTGGATCCGGTGGGCGAACGGCACCAGGTCGGTGCACTCGACGACCAGCGCCCCCAGACCCGGGTGGGCGCGGGCCAGCGCGTCGACCCGCTCGTCCACCTCGGCCGCCAGCCGCTCGACGTCGAGGGCGTCGCGCCGCCCCTCCAGCATCACCTCGCGGAACTCCGGCTGCCCGGCCATGCCGGTGACCGCCACCGGCACGTCGGCCGCGCCGATCGCGGCCAGGTGGCGCGGGGTCAGCGCCGCCTCGTCGGCGACCAGCAGCCCGACCGGGCGCCCGACCATCCGGTGAACCATCGGCAGTTGCACCAGGCTCGACGACCACAGCGGGACGCGCACCGCGGCGGCGAGTTCGGCCTGGAACAGCACGAGGAACCCGCACGCGCCGGTGATCCCGGCGACCCCGGCCGCCTCCAGATCGCGGGCCGCGTCGACGAACGGTTGCAGCAGCGTCGGGTCGGCCTCGCGGACCAGCCGACGCGGGGTGGCGCCCTCGACCACCCGGTAGCGCACCGGGAAGTCGAACGTGTCCGGGTTGCGGATGTGCCCGGGGATCTTGTCGAAGCTGGTGTCGAGGCAGAGCACCCCGATCTCCGGCCGGTCGCTCACGAGATTCCCTTCCGGAAGCGGTCCAGGGCGAACGTCTCCAGCGGCAGGTCCGGCTCGGCGCCGGAGAGAAGCTGGGCGAGCAGCTGCCCGCCGGCCGGGGCCAGGCCCATCCCGATGTGCCCGTGCCCGGTGGCCACGCTGACGTTGTCGTAGCCGTCGGCCCGCCCGATCAGCGGCAGGCTGTCCGGGGTGCACGGGCGCAGGCCGCTCCACACGTCCAGGCGCCGGCCGGTGTCCAGAGCCGGCAGGTACCGCCGCGCGGTGTGCAGGATCCCGTCGACGCGGCGCGGTGAGATCGACGCGTCCAGCCCGGACAGCTCCAGCGTGCCGCCGACGCGCACCCGGTCACCCAGCGGCATCACCGCGACCTTGCCCTCGCTGAGCAGCACCGGCCGGGTCGGCGTGCCCGGGCCGGCGGGCAGCGTGACGGTGTAGCCCTTCGCCGGTTGCAGCGTCAGCCCGACGCCGAGCATCCGGGCGCAGGCCGCCGACCACACCCCGGCGGCGATCACCACCTCGGTCGGGCGCAGCTCACCCCTGGTGGTGCGAACCGCGTGTACCCGCCGCCCGGTCACCTCGAAGTCGCGTACCTCCGCGCCGGTGACGACGTCCACGCCGCGGGCCCGCAGCGCCCGCGCGAGCGCCACCAGGAACGCCGGGATGCGCAGCGCGGCGCCCTCCTCGTTGAGCAGCGTCCCGGCCACCGCGAACTCGACGCCGGGTTCCAGCCGGGCCAGCTCGGCCCGGTCCAGCTCGCGCAGCGGCACGCCGCGCGCGGTCGCGGCCGGGATCGTCCGGCGCGCTTTGGCGTACCCCTGCTCGGTGTGGCAGGCGAGGATCATGCCGCGTTCGGTGAGTGTCCCGGCCAGCTCGTCCTCGGCGCAGATCTCGCGCAGCAGCGCGAGGCTTCGCTGCTTGAGCGCGAGCAGCGTCTCGAACCCGGCGCGGGCGTGCCGTTCGGTGCAGTGCCGGCGGAAGTGCCACAGCCAGGCCAGCAACGCGCCGTCGAGCCGGGGCCGGACCGCGAACGGGCTCTCCGGGCTGAACAGCCAGCGGATCCCGGTGGCCGGCACCCCGGGCTCGGCCAGCGGCGCCGAGCCCTGGGTGCCGACGAAACCGGTGTTCCCGGCCGAGCAGGCCGCCGGGTCGCCGACCTCGCCCCGGTCGACCACCGTCACGGTGTGCCCGGCGCGGCGCAGGAACCAGGCGCAGCACAGGCCCACCACGCCCGCGCCGACGACCAGCACGTCGGGGTCGGTTCGGGCCGGCGTCGTCATCCGTCGCCGCCGGTCAGAGCGTGACGACGAAGAAGCAGGTGGGCAGGTTCACCACGACCCGCTCCCAGATCTCGGCGCGCAGCGCCACCCCGGGTTCGGCGAACGTGCCCGGCGGCGGCTCGGCGAACCCGATGGTGGACCGGCCGGCGTCGAAAAGCAGCGCGCCGTGGCCGAAGTCCCCGACGATCGCGGTGCCCGGGTCGACCAGCCGGGTACGGACGATGAACACGCCGTTGTCCTCCACGTCGCGCATCAGCGAGCCGCTGCCCAGCAGCCGGTAGTAGTCGGCCGGGTTGATGATCAGCCCGTCGGCGGTGCTGCCCATCTGCTCGACCTCGTTGCACGCGGCCAGGACGGTGGACGCGAACGGCCCCGGGTCGGTGAGCCGGCCCAGCTCCGGCATGGTCAGCAGTCCGCCCTCGCCGCGCAGGATGGTGTGGTTCTCCGCGGTGGCCAGCCGCACCACCAGCCGGTAGTCGATGAACTGGGCGAAGCTGACCGGGTCCTCCCACAGCGTGTCCGGCACCTGCACCCACGCGGTGGTGGTGAGCAGCGGCGGGATGGGGGAGCGGTGGAAGTGGTTCGCCGCCTCCCGGCGCAGGTCCGCGCCGTCCACCGCCGGGTCGTCCGGGCGGGGCGGGCTCTCGTGCCAGTAGTAGTCCTGCGGATCCCGGGACAGGTCCACCACCTTGAGCATGTTCCGCGAGGGGTAGCGGGGCTTGCGCCGGGAACTGGTCAGCGAGTCGGTGATCGTCACGTCGTAGTCGACGCTCGTGTCGAAACCGTCCTTGGCGAACGCCTCGACGAACGTCGCGCCGGGCGACATCTGCGTCTTCCGTTCGGCGACCACCTCGGCGATCGTCCGCTTCACGGTGTCGGTGCGCTGTGACATCTGCTGTCCCCTTCCTCAGGCCGGCTTGCGGGCGACGAACATGCCCCAGCCGAACTCGCCCCTGTCGATCGCCGCCTGGATCTCGTCGCACGAGTCGGCGAAGCCGAGGATCCAGGTCCGCGCCGCCTCGTCCGCCGTCGTCTCCGCGCGCTCCCGGGCGGTGCGGCCCAGCACCCGGTACGTCTGCCTGATGTGCGCGTCGAGACTGCGGGCGACCACGTCCACGAACCCGGCCTCCGCCAGCGCCCGGCGGTAGCCGTCGAGCGAGTAGCCGTCGTTCCAGCGCACCCGGTCGTAGACGTGCCTGCGGGCCGCCTCGCCGATCCGCTCGGTGGGCTGGAGGAAGTCGGACACCGCGAGCACCCCGCCGGGGGCGAGCACCCGGAACATCTCGGCGTGGCTGCGCGGCTTGTCCGGCACCAGGAACAGCGCGTCCTGGCTGACCACATGCGTGAACGTGCCGTCGGCGTACGGCAGGGCGGTGGCCGAACCGTGCCGGAACGACACGGGAAGCGAGGCGCCCCGCTCGGCGCGCCGCTGCTCGGCGAAGCGCACCCGCTCGATGCTCAGGTCCAGCCCTTCGCCCCGGCATCCGGTACGGGCGGCCAGGCGCAGCAGGAAGTTGCCGCAGCCGCAGCCCACGTCGAGCACGTTCGCCGAGGCGTCGATGCCGGCGTCGGCGGCGAGGATGTCGGAGGTCCGGTCGGCCGCCGCGTGGTAGTCGGTGTCGTCCTCCCCGGTGAAGTACCCGGTGTGCAGCACGCCCTCGCTGTCCCAGAAACTGAGGTACGTCTGCGTGGTCTGGTCGAAGAACTCGGAGACGTCCCGCTCGGTGAACCGGCTGGTCGTGGACATGGCACTCCCTTGTGCGGCGGTCGGTGGGTCAGGCGTAGGTGTCCTTGCGGACGCCGGTGAGGTGGGGCAGGTCGGGGCCGGTGGCGGAGGCGCCGCCGTCGATCAGGTGCACCCCGGCGGTCACGTACGACGCCCGCTCGCCGGCCAGGAAGGCGGCCACCGCGGCGACCTCCTCGGGCCTGGCCAGCCGGCCGACGGCGCTGTGGTGACCCATCGCGGACAGCCGCGCCTCGACGTCGCCGTCCGCGCCGGCGAGCCGGGCCGCGGCGCGTTCCATCGGCGGCGTACGCACACCGCCGGGCGCGAGGACGTTGACGGTGATGCCGTCGCGGCCCACGTCGGCGGCGAGGCCCTGGGCGAAGCGGACAAGCGCCGCCCGGGTCACCCCGGACAGCACGAGCGGTCCGATCGGCACGCAGGCGGTCTCGGAGGCCACCAGCAGCAGCCGCCCCCAGCCCGCGGCGCGCATGTGCGGCAGCGCGGCCATCGACACCGCGACCGCCGGCAGCAGCACCCGGTCGACGGCCGCCCGATAGTCGTCGGTGCCGAAACCGGTGGCGGTGCCGACCGGCGGGCTGCCGCCGCTGACCACCAGCACGTCCACCCCGCCCAGCTCGGCGGCGACCCGGTCCACCCAGCGTGCCGCGGCGACGGTATCGGTGAGGTCCACGCCGGTCGCGCTGACCCGGCCGGAGGCCACAGCGGTCAGCTCCCGCTCGGCGGCGGCGAGCCGCTGCGGGTCACGCCCGCACACCGCCACGTGCGCGCCCTCCGCGGCGAACTCCTTCGCACAGGCCAGCCCGATGCCGCTGGTGCCACCGGCGACGAGCGCCACCCGGCCCTTGAGCCCCAGATCCACGTTCTCACCTCTCCGTCTCGCCGACGCGGGCCGCCGCGCCGGGGTACGCCGGGTCACCGGCCGGCCCGCCGGACCGGTAGCCGTACCGGGTGGACAGCGGCCAGGCCAGCGCCGCCACGGCCAGCCGCTGCCGGCCGGTCAGGGTGCGTCGCCACCCGTCGTCGCGGTCCCGGATCACGGTCGGGCCGGTTCTGAACCGGTCCGGGTTGCCGGTGACCGTGTGGTTGCCGTGCAGCTCGACGGTCCGGTCCCGCACCGGGTTGGCCGCCGGGTCGACGCCCACCAGCTTCAGCAGGGCACCGATGGTGCCGGCCGGGTCGGCGGTGAAGTCCTCGTAGCGCAGGAACGCCGACCGGCCCGGATACCGCCGGTTGATCGCCGCCGAGGCCCGGTTGAACCCGTGCCAGTACGCGGTGCTGCGCGCCGCCGACATCGCGTAGACGTACTCCTTCGGCTCCCGCCACGAGTGCGCCACCGCGCGCGGGTCACGCACCAGATGCAGCCAGTACGCCTCGACGCCCGGCACGTGCGGCAGCAACGACGACTCACCGGGGATCTTGGTGCTGTCCACGATCACCCGGGCGCCGGTGCGCGCGGCCACCTCGCGGTAGACCGCGCCGAGCAGGTCGGCGTGCGCCCGGGTGTCCGCGTCGTACGCGCCCCGGCGCAGCAGCCGCCAGGTGTGCCGCGTCCGCAGCCGCGCCCGTTGCCGCCGGATCACCTCGGCGGCGTGCGCGTCCGCCGGCATCCCGGCCGGGCGGCCCAGCGGCAGCACCGCCGACCACAGCGGACAGCCGGTCAGCGCGGCGCCGCAGCCGCACCTGTCGTTCACGCCGCGCCCGGTCGAGTTCTTCCACAGGAAGTGCAGCTCACCGACGTGCACCACACCGGGCGCCTCGCCGAGGACGTTGCCGATGATGGTGCTGCCGTTGCGGCACCAGCCGTTGACGCTCAGGACGGTCACCGGTGCGTTCATGCCGCGCGTACCTCCGCCGCCGGCGCGGGCACGGGCGACGGCCGGCCGATGCGCAGCGCCATCGCGGCGGCGACCGCCGCGCCGGTCGCGCCCGCGACGAACACCGCCGGATAACCGAGACCGGCCGCGACCAGGCCGGTCGCCGGCCCCCACACCGCCAGCCCGAGATCCCAGAACGAGGTGTACGCCCCGATCGCCGCGCCCTGCCGCGCCGGGTCGGTGCGGTTCATCACCATCAGCGCCAGTGACGGGTGCAGCAGGGAGAACCCGACGCCCATCACCACGCTGCCGGCCACCGCGACCGGCAGGTTCGGCGCGACCGCGATGACCAGCAGACCGACCGCCTCGCCCACCCCGCACCAGGTGGCCACCCGGCGAGGGCCGAGCCGGTCGGGCAGGTGCCCGATGACCAGGCGGGTGCCGGCGTACACGGCGCTGAAGACGCTCAGCACCACCACGCCGTGGCCGATGCCCCGGGCGTCCAGGTGCAGTACGACGAACGCGGCCAGGCCCGCGTACCCGGCGGCGCCGAAGGTGAGCGCGATGCCGGGCAGCAGCGCCGGGCGCAGCAGCAGCCCGGCGCCCTTGGCCGCGGGTGCGGTACGCGCCGGTGCGGGCACCAGCGCGACGAGCGCCGCGCCGACCGCCGGGGCGACCGCGCTGAGCACCCACACCGCCTGGTACCCGGCCTGCTGCACGGTGGCGCCGAGGAACGTGCCGGCGGAGATGCCGCCCCACATGCTCACCCCGTACAGGCCGATGAGCTGGCCGCGCCGGTCGTGCGGGGCGAGCTGCACGATCCACACCGCACCGGCGGTGAACAGCGCCGCCTCACCGGCGCCGAGCAGCAGCCGGACCGCGACGAGCGCGGGCACGTCCAGCGGTGCCAGGTAGAGCAGGCCGCCGCCGGCCACCACGAGCGCCCCGGTCAGCATCACCGTCCGGTGGCCGTGCCGGTCGGCGAGCGCGCCCGCGACCGGCCGGACCAGCAGCGCGGTCACCGCGGTCACCGTGACCACCACACCGACGGTCAGGTCACCGGCGTCGTGCCGTTCGCGCAGGAAGCCGGGCAGCACCGGGATCACCGCTGTGAGCCCGAGGTAGCCGGTGAACAGCCCGCCGAGCAGGCCTGCGAGCGCGAGCCGGGGCAGGGGCCGGGACGGGGTCTGCGTGCCGGTCACGACCCGACCAGCGCGGTCTCACGAGCGGCGGCCACCTTGCGGACCGCGCGGACCAGGTCGTCGCAGTCCTCGGGCGTGAGGTTGGACGACAGCGGCACGTCGACCGTCTCGGTCAGCAGCCGTGCGGTGCGCGGCAGCGTCGCGCGGATCTCACCCGGGTCGGCGCTGTCGTACAGGAACCGCCAGTTCCAGAACGCCCGGACGTTCAGGTCGTCGTCCGCGCCGATGTTGCGGGCGTCTATCCCCTCGGCCCGCAACGCGCGGGCGAACCAGCCCGCGTCGCCGCCGGGCACGCGGAACACGAACGCCTCCCCGAGGTACGCCCCGGGCGCGACGGGCCGCCGGACCGCGATCCCGGACAGACCGGCCAGCGCGGCGCTGACGTGCGCGTAGTTGCGGTGGAACAGCGCCAGCCGCTGCGGCAGCCGGGTGAGTTCGGCGCGCAGCAGGGCCGCCCGGATCTCGTCCATCCGCAGGCTGAGCAGCGGCAGGTCCAGGCCGGTGAGCGGCGGCTCGCCGTGCGGGAAGTGCCGCCGCAGCCGCCCCTCGTACGCCCCGGACAGCGCCACCGCCCGCGCGAACAGCGTGCTGTCGTCGGTGATCAGAAATCCGCCCTCACCGCAGTTGAGCGCCTTGTCGGACTGGGTGCTGAACGCCCCGGCGGCCCCGAACGTGCCGAGCTTGCGGCCGTTCAGTTCGGCGCCGAGCGCGGGCACCGCGTCCTCGATGAGCGGCACGCCCATCTCGGCGGCGAAGGCGGACAGCGCCTCGACGTCGGCGGCGAAGCCGCGCATGTGCACGACCATGACGGCGCGGATCTCCGGCCGCCAGCGGCGACGCAGGTCGTCGAGGTCCATCCGCAGGTCGTCGTCGACCTCGACCAGGAATGGCCGGCAACCGGCCAGCACAATGGCGCTGGGGGTGGCGACGAAAGTGAATCCGGGGCAGGCCACCAATGAGCCCGGTGGCACTCCTGCGCCCATCAGGGCGAGCGCCAGCGCGGCGGTCCCGCTGGAAACCGCTAGCGCGTGCCGGGTGCCGAAATAACGACACAGTTCGTCCTCGAACCGCCCACATTCGGTTTCGTTCGGTGGGCGATGGTCATATCGGAAGTAGAGGTGACTGCGCACGGCGCGAATGGCCGCGTCCTCGTCCTCGGTGTGCACGAAAACCGCGCCCTTGTCGTACGTCGGCCAGGGCGTGCGGCGCACCGGCCGTCCGCCGTGCAGGGCGAGCTGTTCGGGCAGCTCAGAGCCGTTCTGCACCGGCCTCAGCGGGCTCGGTGCGGGAGCGTCGTTGTTCCCGTCCACCGGCGGACTCCTCGGGCGAGCGGCGACAATTCCTATTCACTCGATAGGATTAGCCGGGGCGCTCGCCGGGCATGGTCGCCCGGCGGAATCGCGGTCCCGGCGCGATCCCGTCGAGGGGTAAGAAATGCCACCAGATCCGACATCGTTGATACGTCGATCCAGCGAGAGTAATGATTGTCGTCGATCCCGTACTCGTCAACAGATGGACGTGAATATGTTCGGCGGCGGTGCGCGGCGACAGTGGACTATGCGGAATTGTCGCTGCCGGCCCGCTGATCCGTCGGCACGCCGGCGCCCGGCGTGCGCCGGGCCTGCTCGCGCGGGGCCTGCTCGCGCCGGACTTGCTCGCGCCGGGCCTGCTCGCGCCGGACCTGGCCGGTTCGGCCTTGGTCGCGTCGGTGCCTGGCCGCACCCGGGATTGCCGTCAGCGACGAGGCCTCCCAGCGATAGGTCGCCTCGCGCCCTTTGCTCTGCAGCCATTGACGCATCGGTAACTCACGGTCACCGCCGCGTATGCGGCTGCAGAGCAAAGGGCGCGCAGGGGTGTGGACGCTGCTGCCGGGCTCTCCGACGTTTCCGCTGTTCAGGAGCCCGATGTGGAGAAAACGGCCCAGTCGACGGGCGGGTTGACCGTCACCCTGCGTGACTTACTGCCCGGCGAGGGTCGAGATGACGGAAAGTCACGCCCCGAACCGGGCAGGGGCACCGCAGCACGGTCGGACGGCCGGGCGGATCAGGCCGTCCGCCAGTCGTCGACCAGAGCGGCCACTGTGGCGTGCCGCTGCGCCGGATCGGGTCGGCCGGCCCAGTCGACGACCGCACGCTCAGCGGCGGTGCCCCGCCAGCCGGACGGACCGTCGAGCAGGTGGTGCAGCGTACGACCCAGCGCATGGACGGTCGTGCGCTCGTCAATCGTCGCTCCCCGGGTCAGCTCCTCGGGCGACAGGTAACGACGGGAGCCGGGCAGCCGGTCGGAGTCCAGCACGAACGGTCCCGGCCGGTACTCGTCCAGGTCGATCAGCCACATCCGGCGGGCTTCGAAGTCGTAGAGGAAGCAGCCGTCGTACAGGTCGACCGCCACGTACCCGGCCGCGCTCACGGCCAGGTGGGCGTCGAGGATCACCTCCAGCGCCACGCGGACCTCGGCGACCGGCAGCCGCTGGAAGCGGGCCAGGCCGCTCCGGTCGCTGCCGCCGCCGGTGGTGGCGTGGTTGAGCACGACGCCGTCGCGCCACGGATACACCAGCGTCGGGCCGTCCGTGCCGTCGCGCACCAGCTCGGGCCGCACGAGCGCGGGGTGCCGGACCGCCGCGTGCAGGCCCAGGACGCGCGTCAGCGACTCGCGCGCCCGCGGTGTCCCGGCCCGTTTGACGAACCAGCGCCGGCCCGCCGACTCCACGCCGTAGGAGACGCACCCCGAGTCCTGGTCGCCGAAGACCACGAACGCGGCGGCCGGGTCCAGATCCCACACGTGTCGAGGCTACGACGACCACCGCGCCGGCAGTGCCCCGCCGCGGTCACCGCGATGGGGCCACCACCTCGATCACGTCGGCGGGCGCGCGGCGCGGTGCCGGTGGCAGCTCGGCGTCCGGGCCCCAGCCCACGCGCACCACCAGGTACGCCTCGCCGATGCCGGCCAGCAGGTCGCGCATCATCCGGCGCGGCCAGGCCAGCTCCACGGCGTCGCTGAGCGGCGCGCTGGCCAGCCCTTCGGCGGTGGCGGCGAGCAGCAGCGCCGACAGCGCCTCACCGCCGCGCAGCCACGCCGCCGGCTCGTCGGAGTCGCCGAACAGGATCAGGTACGCCGCGCCCCGGTCGAAGTCCGTGCCCGCGCTGAGCCCGGCCGCCCCGCCGGGGGCGTAGTCGCGCAGCGGCACCCGCCGCGGGGACGGCCGCACGGCGGTGGCGGCGGGCACTCCGTCGCCGCTGCCCGCCGGGCGGTGGGTCCAGTGGTGCAGCTCCTCCCGGTACGCGGGGTCGGCCAGCTCCGCGTCCGCCGCGCGACCGGTGGAGACGGCGAGCATCGGCATCTGGTCCGGCCGGACCACGTGCAGGTGCGCGCCCTCGGTCTCGACGGCGTCCCCGAGCCGGGCCAGCACCGCCTCCGGCACCGGCCGGTCACCGTACGCCCGGCGGTCGGTGCGGCGGCGCGGAATGGCGTCGACCAGGCGGCCCGCCGGCACGTCCAGGTCGACCGGGCCGGTGGTACGCACCCGGGCCAGAAGCGACGGGTCGGGCAGCCGCTCGACGGTTACCGCCCAGCCGGCCGCCGCCAGCGACACGCGCGCGTGGTGCAGAGCGGCGCCGCAGCTCAGCATCAGCAGCCGGCCGTCCGGGTCGGTGTGGGCGAGCTGCCGGTCCGGGTCGGCGCGCAGTTCGAGGGCGTCGGTGGTGACCCGCCAGCGCCAGGGCTGGGTGTTGAACACCGACGGGGCGTGCAGGGACTGCCGGGCGGCCGCCTCCAGCACCCGTACCCTCGGGTCCTGGTCGGTGCGGGTCGATGAGCTGTTCATGGCGGCCCTCCTGGTGCTCGTCCCCTTCCGACCCTGCCCGCCGCTGTCGCGGGCGGACAGGGCCGGAGGTCCCGGCCGCACCGGGCCGTGCGCCCCCGCGTGGCGTCAGGTGTCGTCCGGCTCCGGGGGTACGGCCAGAGCGATGGTGAGGTCGAGGACCGTGGCCGGGTCGTTCAGCCGGTCGCCGAACAGTTCACGCAGCTTGCCCATCCGGTAGCGGACGGTCTGCGGGTGCACGAACAGGTCGGCCGCCACGTCGTCGCGGCGTCCCTGGTGCAGCAGCCACGACCGCAGCGTCTCGGCCAGCCGGTGCGCGGTGGCCGGAGGCAGCGCGGCCAGCGGCGCGAGGGCCTGCGCGCGCAGGTCGGCAAGGGCCTCCGGGTCCATGCTGAGCAGCAGCGTGGCCAGGTGACGCTCCGTGTCGACCGGCCCGGCGTCCGGCTCGCCGAGGCTCAGCGCGAGCGCCCGGGTGGCCCGCTGGTACGACGCGGCGACCCGGTGCCAGGGCCGGGCCGGGCCGAGCACCGCCCGGTGCCCGTGCAGCAGTCGGGTGAGCTGGCGGCGCCGGCCGCCGTGCATGTCCGGCACCAGCAGTACGGCCAGCTCCTCGACCGGGTTCATGCCGGGCAGGTCCTCGCCGCTCTCCAGCGTGTACGGGCTGAGCAGCGCCAGTACCGCGCGCAGGTGCCGGCGGGGCAGCAGCACCACTGTCAGCGTCTGCGGCGGCGGCCAGTCGGCCCGTTCGGCGCTGCGCCGCAGCGACTCCTCCGGTTCGCCCGCGAGCAGCTGCTGGGTGAGCCGTTCCAGGCTGCGGCGGCGCATCCGGCCGGCGCTGGCCAGCTCGTCGGCGTGCCCGGCCACGCTCGCCGCGGACAGCTCGTCGATGTAGGCGAACATCAGCTCGGCGAACTCGGCCACCGTCTCGGCGGCCAGCCCGCTGCGTACCGTGGTGGTCGACACCTCCCGCCAGGCCACCCGCGCGCCCACCCGGTACGCCGCCAGCAGCGCGTCCATGCTGCGCCCCGAGCGTGCCTCGCCGCTGCCCAGCGCGTACGCGGCCTCCAGCGCCGGGGCCAGGGGAGTGCTCGGGTCGAACGCCTGGGTACCCTCGATGAGCTGGAGGAACGTGCCGAGCGCGATGCGTACCGCGTTTTCGATCTTCGCCCGCATGGCGCCGGTGAGCGCGCCGGAGTAGTCCGGCACCTCGGCGGTGATCGCGGAGACCGTCCGCTCGGCGACCATCGGCAGCCGGGCGCGCAGCGTATCCGCCACCCCGGCGTCGAGGTCGAGGTGCGCGGCGCGCTGCCCCGTGCCGGCCTCCGACGTCATATTGTTCCCTCCGAACAAAAACCTGCGACTGTTTCACCTTTGTCGGTCAAGATGTTATGCGATCGGGCGGTCACGCTGGTCATATGACCACAACTGCCTCCCGCCGCCCTCAGAAGGTCACCTTCCGGGACAGGCTGCTGCGGCTGGCCGGAGCGGTCACCACACCGGTGCTGCCGGACGACTATCTCGACCTGATCGCGCCGCTGCGCGCCGGCGCCCCGCTGCGCGGCCGGATCGTCGCCGTCCGGCCGGAGACCCGGGACGCGGCGACGCTGGTGATCCGACCCGGCCGCGCCTGGCAGGGTCACCAGCCCGGTCAGTACATCCGCCTCGGTGTGGACGTCGACGGGGTGCGCCAGTGGCGTGCGTACTCGCTCACCTCACCGCCGGACGCCGCCGAGGGCCGGATCTCCGTCACCGTGAAGGCCATCCCGGACGGCAAGGTCAGCAACCATCTCGTACGCCGGCTGCGGCCCGGCACGATCGTGCACCTCGACCAGGCCCAGGGCGAGTTCGTGCTGCCCGCCGCGACGCCCGAGCGCGTCCTGTTCCTCACCGCCGGCAGCGGCATCACCCCGGTCATGGGGATGCTTCGATCCGGGCTGGCCGACCGGGCCGACGTGGTGCTCGTACACTCGGCGCCCACCCGCGACGACGTCATCTTCGGTACGGAGCTGCGCGCGCTGGCCGAACGCGGCACGCTGCGGCTGATCGAGCGGCACACCGACACCGACGGCCTTCTCGACGTCGCCGAACTCGCCGGGCTGGTGCCCGACCACCTCGACCGGGAGGCGTGGGCCTGCGGACCGATCGGCATGCTCGACGCGATTGAGGGGTACTGGTCCGCCAACGGCCTCGTCGAGCGGTTGCACACCGAGCGGTTCCGCCCGACGGTGATCACGCCGGGCGAGGGAGGCACCGTGACTTTCACCGGGGCGGGGGTGACCGTCGAGTCCGACGGCGCCACCACCCTGCTCGACGCGGGGGAGAACGCCGGAGTGCTGATGCCTTCCGGGTGCCGGATGGGCATCTGCTTCGGCTGCGTCGTACCGCTGCGTCAGGGCGCCGTCCGCGACCTGCGCAACGGCGACGTCACCGCGGCCGTACCGGGGGACGGCGTGCTCGTCCAGACGTGCGTGTCGGCCGCCGCCGGTACCTGCGACATCGATCTCTGAACAGGAGCCACCCACGTGACCGTCATCCAGAAGAAGGCCGTCAACCCGATCGCCCACCTCAGCGCCGAAGACATCGAGATCATCGGCAAGGAACTGGACGCGATCCGGGACCGGGTCCTCGCCGACCGGGGGGAGCGGGACGCCCGCTACATCCGCAAGGTCGTCAAGACCCAGCGGACACTGGAGATGAGCAGTCGGGCGGTGCTGCTGTTCTCGCTGTTCCCGCCGGCCTGGGTCGTCGGCACGGCCGGCCTCACGGTCGCCAAGATCCTGGAGAACATGGAGATCGGGCACAACGTCCTGCACGGCCAGTGGGACTGGATGCGCGACCCGAAGATCCACTCCACCACCTGGGAGTGGGACCACGTCTCCCCGGCCGACCAGTGGAAGCAGTCGCACAACGAACTGCACCACCGCTACACCAACGTGGTCGGCAAGGACAACGACCTCGGGTACGGCATCATGCGTGTCGACGAGGACCAGCCGTGGCACCCGATGCACCTCGGGCAGCCGCTGTGGAATCTGCTCAACGCCGCGTTCTTCGAGTACGGCATCGCCGCGTACGACATGGAGCTGGGCGACCACCTCAAGCAGCGCAACCTCAAGGACCCGAAGTTCCGGGCCAAGGCCAGGGCCGTCGGGCGCAAGATCCGCCGCCAGGTGCTCAAGGACTACGTGGTGCACCCGCTGCTGTCCGGCCCGTCGTTCCTGTCCACGCTCGCCGCCACGTTCACCGCGAACCTGCTGCGCAACGTGTGGAGCCACTCGGTGATCATGTGCGGGCACTTCCCCAACGGCGTGGAGACGTTCGAGAAGACCTCCATCGACGGCGAGACGCGCGGCGAGTGGTATCTGCGCCAGATGCTCGGCTCGGCCAACATCAGCGGCAGCCGGCTGCTGCACATCATGACCGGCAACCTGTCGTACCAGATCGAGCACCACCTCTTCCCCGACCTGCCCAGCAACCGCTACCAGGAGATCGCCCCGCAGGTGCGGGCGCTGTTCGACAGGTACGGACTGCACTACACCACCGGCCCGCTGCCCAAGCAGGTCGCCTCCGCCTGGTGGAAGGTCATCCGCCTGTCGCTGCCCAACCGCAACGACAGCCGGCAGCCGGTCGCCCCGGCCGCGCTGGCCTCCTCCGGCACGGCCTGAACCGCCCGTCGGGTGCACGGCCGGTGAACTTCCACCGGCCGGCACCCGACCATCGTCTGCACAGTCGGCATCACCGCAGCTCAGAGCCGGTTTCGCGGCAGTCGTGACGGTCTCGCGCCCCCGTACACTCGCGCCCGTCCGGGCGTACGGGTGAAGGGGTGGAACGCCGATGCGGCGCGACGACACGACGCGGCCCGGCCGGCGCGTGGTCATGCTCGTCGACAACGCGGTCGACCGTGACTCGCGGGTGCAGAAGGCGGCCCGCTCGGCCGCCGACGCCGGCTGGGAAGTCACGCTGATCGGCTGTGCCCACGTCGACGCCGAACGCCGCTGGCGGCTCGGCGACGCAGAGGTACGCGTCCTGCCGCTCTCCGCTGCTCGCGCCACGCCACCGGCCATCGCCTACGGCCCGCGCGGTGCTGTTCCCGGCCCGGGAACCGCCGGCCCGCGTGACGTGTCCGGCCTGCGGGCGCGGCTGGTGGCCCGGGGCGGGCTGCCGCTGCGCGCGGCCCGGCTGGCGCGCCGGCCCGTGGAGCACGCCCAGGTCCGCTACTGGCGGGCCCGGCTGCGCGACGGGGCCTGGCGGCGGCTGGAACCGGGTCTCTGGGACTACGAACGGGTCGCCGGCCCCGTCGTCGACGAGCTGCGCCCCGACCTGATCCATGCGCACGACTTCCGGATGCTCGGCGTGGCCGCCCGCGCCGTGGACCGTGCCCGCGCCGCCGGGCGCGACGTGAGGCTGGTCTGGGACGCGCACGAGTGGCTGCCCGGTGCCCGGCCCCGCCGCGACAACGTCCGCTGGCTGCCCGCGCACCTCGGCTACGTCCGCGAGCACGTCGGTCACGCCGACGCGGTGGTCACCGTCTCCGACACGCTCGCCGACCTGCTGGTACGCGACCACGGCCTGCCCGAACGCCCGACCGTGGTCCTGAACGCCCCGGTCACGGCCGCCCCCGAGGCGTCCGCCCCCGATCTGCGGGAGCGCTGCGGCGTCGCCGCCGGCACGCCGTTGCTGGTGTACAGCGGGGCGATGGCCGTCCAGCGCGGCGTGGACACGGTGGCCGAGGCGCTGCCGCTGCTGCCCGGCGTGCACCTGGCGCTTGTCGTCGCCGACCCGGCCGCCCCCTACGTCCGCCAGGTCGTCGCCCGCGCCGCTCGGCTCGGTGTGGGTGACCGGGTGCACGTGCTGCCGTACGTGCCGCACCGGCAGCTCGTCGCGTTCCTCGCCACCGCCGACATCGGGCTGATCCCGCTGCACCACTGGCCGAACCACGAGATCGCGCTGATCACCAAGTTCTTCGAGTACGCGCACGCGCGGCTGCCGATCGTGGTCAGCGACGTCCGCACCATGGCCGAGACGGTCCGCGCCACCGGGCAGGGCGAGGTGTTCCGCGCCCGCGACGCCGCCGACCTGGCCCGCGCGGTCCGGGCGGTGCTCGCCGACCCGGCCCGCTACCGCGCCGCCTACGAGGGCGAGGACTCCCCGCTGCCGGGGTGGACGTGGGAGGCGCAGGCCGAACGCCTGGACGCCCTCTACCGCCGCCTGTTCACCCCCACTCGCTGACGCCCGCACGTGGGCGCGGGAAAAGGGCTGGGCGGGAGTGTGCGGACCGGGCTACCGTCGAGGTATGCAGAGCAGGCGCACCTTTACCGCCGCAGCCGCGCGAGCTTCCCGCTCGCCGGTTGCCGCCGCCTGACCTGCCCCACACCCACGCCGGCGACCGGAAACGGTCCGCCGGCGTCGTCGTGTCGACGCCAACGCGCGCGGCGGGCCGTCCGGTCACCCGTACCCGGAAGGCACCCGCCATGACGACCGACGAGATCATCAGGACGTTCCTCGACCACTACCACCGGCACGGCCATCAGGACGCGCCGGAGAGTTCACTGGTGCCGCCATCCGGCGACCCGGTGCTGTTCACCACGTCCGGCATGCACCCGCTCACGCCGTACCTGCTGGGGCGCCCGCACCCGGGCGGGCGGCGACTGGCGAACGTGCAGCGGTGCCTGCGCACGACGGACCTGGACGAGGTGGGCGACAGTACCCACCTGACCGTGTTCCAGATGCTCGGCTCGTGGTCGCTCGGCGACTACGACATCGCGACCAGCCTGCGCTGGGGCTACGACCTGCTCACCGGCGGGTTCGGCATCCCGATGGGGAGGCTGCACGCCACGGTCTTCGGTGGCGGCAGCGGTGAAGGGCCGGACGACACCGCGCGGGACACCTGGACCGGGCTCGGCGTGCCGGTGGAGGCGCTGGGCGAGGACAACTGGTGGTCCAACGGCCCGACCGGCCCCTGCGGACCGGACTCGGAGATCTTCGTGTGGACCGGGGACGGCCCGCCCACCGGCACACCCACCACCGACGCGCGGTGGGTGGAGGTGTGGAACCACGTGCAGATGCGCTACCACCGGCACCCCGACGGCCGGCTCACGCCGCTGCCGGTGTCCAGCATCGACACCGGCATGGGCCTGGAGCGGCTGGAGATGGTGCTGCGCGGCGACCGGTCCGTGTTCACCGGCGACGGGCTGCGCCGGTGGGTGGACGAGGTGGGCAACTGGGACCTGCACGGCACGGACCTGCGCGTGGTCTCCGACCACCTGCGGTCCGCGGTGGTCGTGCTCGGTGACGGGGTACGCCCCGGGAACACCGGCCGCGGGTACGTGCTGCGGCGGCTGTTGCGCCGAGCGCTCACCGTGCTGTGGCGCGACGACCCGGCGCGCAGCCTGGACGAGCTGCCGCCCGAGCTGTACGCGGAGACGCTGCGCCGCTTCCGCCAGACATCCGGACCGGGCACGCTGCCCGGCGGGCAGCCGGTCGACGTCGGCTCGCTGCGGGCGACCCTCCTGGACGAGGAACGCCGTTTCCGGGGGCTGCTGCGACGCGGACGACCGCTCGTCGACCGGGTACGGGCGCGCGGGCCGCTGTCCGAGCGCGACTACCACTGGCTGCACGACACCCACGGACTGCCCCGCGACCTGGTCGACGGCCTGCTCGCCGACGCGAGCTGAGCCGCGGCCGGGTGAGCAGCGGCCAGGCTTCCAGATGAGCGGCGGCGGCTGAGCGGTGGCCGCCCGGCCGGGCCGGTGCCAGACTCGGAGGCGGACCCACGCGAGGACAGACGCCGCCGCGAGGAGAGGGCTGCCGATGACCGAGGTTCGGCCGGACGAGGAGACGGTGCCGTTGCTCGGCGCCGAGGTGCGCATCGCCGGCGCGGCCGGGCTGCTCGCCGCCGCCGTCGACGGGCCGGTGGAGTTGCTGGTCGACGGCGACTTCCCGGCCCCGGTGCGGGAGATGCGCTGCACCGTGCGCGCCGACGCCGCAGACGGGCAGCCGGTGCACCGCTTCGAGGCGTACCTGCGGGTGGAGAACACACCGGCGGGCCTGCTCGCCCTCGGTCTGGCCGGGCCGGTCGGCGTGCTGCTCGCCGAGCGGCTGGCCGCGCGCGGCGGCGACGGTCCGGCCGCCGCGGTGGGCCGGATGGCCGCGGAGGCCGGTCGGCGGATCTGGCCGCGACCGGTCGCGACGCTCGCCGCGCCGCCGGGCGACGAGGCCGGCCGGGAGGCGCTGCGCACGGCCCGGGAAGCCGGGCTGCGGCCCCGCGTCGACCAGGCCAACGGCACGGTACGCATCCGCGCCGACGTGCCCAGCGCCGAGGTGGATCCGGCGCACCTGCGGGCGATGCTCGGCCTGCTGCTCCAGGCCGTACGCGAGTTGTCCGGCGACAGCGACGAGCCGACGGTGCTGCGTGGACGGATGTACCTCGTGGGGCGGCGACCGGTGACGGCGGCCGGGCCGCGCAGCGCGACGGTGACCCTCGACCAGGTCGGCGGCCTGTCCGACGTGGTCGCGCGGTTCCGCGAGGTGGCGGTGTCGTTCCGGCACCCGGCGGCGATGGCCCGCTGGGGCGCGCGCCGGCCGCAGGGCATCCTGATGTACGGGCCGCCCGGCACCGGCAAGACCATGCTGGCCCGGGCGCTGGCGAACGAGGTCGGCGCGGACTTCGTGGAGATCCGTACTCCGGAGATCCTGGACAAGTACCTCGGCGGCTCGGAACGCAACATCAAGCGCATCTTCCGGGAGGCACGCCGCTACCGGCGGCCCACAGTGATGCTGTTCGACGAGTTCGACTCGATCATCAGCTACGCCGGCGCGGGCGGCGACGCGGCCAGCCAGGCGGTCAACGCCGTGGCGGGCATCTTCAAGCAGGAGATGAACACGCTGTTCGAGGAGAACCCCGACGTCATCGTGGTGGCCACGACCAACTTCCCGCAGCGCGTGGACGCGTCGCTGATCCGCTCCGGCCGCTTCGACCTGAAGATCGCCATTCCGGCGCCGGACGAGGCCGGACGCGCCGAGATCCTCACCAAGATGGTCCGCGAGCTGATCGAGCGGCACGAACGGCCGGGCTTCAAGATGTTCGCCGACGACCTCGACCCGGCCGCCCTCGCCGCCGACACCGCCGGGCTGACCGGCGCGGACCTACGGGAGGCGCTGCGCCGGGTGCAACTCGCCAAGGCGCTCCGGGAGGCGGCTGGGGGTGCGCCGCCGGCTCCGATCGGTCAGGACGACATGCGGGAGGCCGTCGCGGGGCTGCGCCGCGGCTGACGTCCTCGGCCCGACCTGCCACGGCGGCGGGACCCGGTGGTGTCCGGGTCCCGCCGTGGTGGGTGTGGTGGTCAGATGCCGTAGACGAATTGGGTGTCTACGGGGCCGCCGTTGTTGGTGTTGCGGAGGTAGACGGTGTTGTTGCTGGGTCGGCGGACGCCGGGGGTGGTGTTGCTGTTTTTGATCCAGCGGCCGGGGATGGCGATGTCGCCGGAGGGGCCGTGGCCGAAGATGTATTCGTGGTCGGTGGTGTTGGTGGCGGTGGTGGTGCCGTTGGTGAGGTACCAGGTGGAGTTGCTGGGTCGGAAGACGCCGACGGAGTCGTAGCCGTTGTTGTTCCAGTCGCCGGCGACGGGTTGGTCGCCTGAGGGGCCGTGGCCGAATTTGAATTCGTGGTCGGTGGTGTTGGTGGCGGTGGTGGTGCCGTTGGTGAGGTACCAGGTGGAGTTGCTGGGTCGGAAGACGCCGACGGAGTCGTAGCCGTCGTTGTTCCAGTCGCCGGCGACGGGGATGTCGCCTGAGGGGCCGTGGCCGAATTTGAAGATGCGGGTGGCGTCGCCGCTGTTGGTGTCGCGGAGGTAGAAGGTGGAGTTGCTGGGTCGGAAGACGCCGACGGTGTCGATGCCGTCGTTGTTCCAGTCACCCGAGATCGGCACATCCTCCGGCGACACGTCCTCGAGGATGTTGTCGTAGCGGACCGGGGTGTACAGGCTGGCGTAGCTCGAGGTCCAGGTCCGTTCGATCGTGTCCGAGCTGCCCGTCTGCTCGATCACCACCGGAGCGGTGTGTGCGGAGTCGCTCCACTTCACGAACAGGGCGACGTGGTTCTCCGAGGTGTCCCCGGTGTGCCGGAGCAGCGCATCGCCCGGGGCGAGATCGCCGCGCGAGATGGTGTGCGACCGGCTGTCCAGGTTTCCGGTCCAGAACGAACTACCCGAGCCGCCGAGACCCCACGCCATCGCCACGAACCCGGAACAGTCGGTCCGATAGTCGCCGTACTGGTTCTCGTAGCAGCGGTTCTGGCTGTAGGGGACACCACCCACGCTGAGCCAGCTACGTGCCCGCTTGACCGCGTCCGATCGCTGCATGTTCTTGTCGGAACCGTTGTTGCCGCACGGGATCGGCGTGGTGCTCACCGCGGCGGACGCTCGCGACCGTGGCGTCAGGCCCGGGTAGTCGGGCAGCGCCGGATCGCCCGGTGCGGCGGCGGCCGCTGTGCCGGCCGCGTCCACCGCCGAGGTGTCGGGCGTCGCGGACGCCACAGTGGGGGTCGAAGCCAGGGCCGCCGCCAGCACCGCCACCGGCACCAGCGACCGGCATGCCCACCAGCCACCTCGTCGAGCGTATGAGTGCAATGTGTTCTCCTCGTCTCTTCCGGCGTGCCTGCCGCCTCGCCGTGCTCAGAGTGTGCGGAGCGCTTCTGACGCACGACTGGAGGGACAGATCCTGTAGTGAACTCGTACTACGATCTGTGCGGACAGATGTACGAGTCAGATCGTCACCGCCGGCGGGTATCGATCGTCGGCTACCCTTCGACGAGCCAGCCGCGGGGGCGCTTCGGGCGGCCCCACAGGTTGACGATCGTGCACACGGGGGAGTCGACGATGGGCGACGGGGGGCCTGGCGGCCTCAGCGAGCTTCTGCGGCGTGCTCGGGTCGGCCGCGGCCTGACGCAGGCCGATCTCGCGGATCGGGCCGGGGTCAGCGTCGGTGTGGTCCGTGACCTCGAGCAGGGGCGCAGCGGAAGACTGCGTGGACGCTCCCTGCAGGCGCTTGCCGACGCCTTGGGTCTTCACCACGAGGACCGCATGCGGATGAAGCAGATGTCCCGGCCGCCGCAGCGGGAACGTCTCGAGGCGACCGGGCCGGCCCGGATCTCCGTGCTCGGGCCGCTGCAGGTCACCCGGGCCGGTCAGCCCACCGACCTCCGAGCCGGACGGCACCGTGTCGTGCTGGCGCGCCTCGCGCTGACTCCCGGCCGTCCGGTGGGCCGTGAGGAGCTGATCCATCTTCTGTGGGGAGACGCGCCACCGACGTCGGCGACAAACGTGGTGCAGACACACATCAGTCGGATCCGTCGCCTGCTGGAGCCGGCGCCGCGTCCTGACCAGCCGCCGTCGGTGATCCTCGGGTCGGGCGGATACGAGCTGCCAGCCGATGCCGAGCGGCTCGACCTGGTGGGCTACCGGTCCCGCCTCCTGGAGGCCGGCGCGCCGGCCCTGCCACCCGAGCGTGCCTTCGAGCTGCTCCTCGACGCGCTCGACATGTGGCACGGCGACGACGCCGCCCAGGACGTGCCGGAACTCTCCGGCGATCCGTTGATCACGGCGCTGGCCGAGGAGCGCGTGGAGGCGGCCGTGCGTCTGGCGCGCCTCGGGGAGGTGCTGCACCGGCAGCGGGAGGTCCTCCCGCTTCTGCGCCGGCTGGCGGGGCGGCACCCGTGGCACGAGTCGTTGCACGCACGGCTGGTCGTCGCACTCGCCGCCGCGGGCCAGCAGGCCGCCGCGATCGAAGCCTTCGAGAGTGTCCGCCAGCGGCTCGCCGAGGAGCTGGGCGTCGACCCCGGCCGCGAGCTGACCGAGGCGCGGCAGGCCGTGATCGGCGGGCAAGGGGATCGAAGCGCGGGTACGCCGGCGGACACTCGTGCCGTCGTCACGCCGCGCCAGGTGCCGGCGCCGCCGGCGGACTTCTGCGGACGCGCCGAGGAACTGCGCGAGCTCGAATGGGCGTTGCGCTACCCGGACGGTGGAGCACCAGTCGTCCGCGTCATCTCCGGCATGGCCGGTGTCGGCAAGACGAGCCTCGCCCTGAAGGCGGCCTGGGGAGTACGGCGGGACTTCCCGGACGGTCAGCTCTACATCGACCTCCGCGGTGGTGGCGAAGACCGGCCGGTCGCGGTCGGATACGCGCTCGCTCGACTGCTGAGAGCCCTCGGTGTCGAGGCGCGCGCCATTCCCGGTGACGAGGACGAGGCCGCCGCACTCTACCGCAGCGTGCTTGCCGACCGGCGGGTGCTGATCGTGCTCGACAACGCGCACAACGCCGCCCAGATCCGCCTGCTGCTGCCGGGCCCCGGCGGAAGCGCGGTCCTGGTCACCAGCCGCAACCAGTGCGAGGAACTGGACGGCGCCGCCACCACGCTCCTGCCGGTGTTCACGTCGGACGAGGCACTGCACCTGCTGCGGATCAAACTCGGTGCGGCCCGGGTCCACGCCGAACGCAGGGACGCCGAGGCCCTGGTCGACGCATGCGGCCGGTTGCCGATCGCGGTGCGGCTGCTGGCGGGCCGGCTGGTCGGCCACCCGGAGAGCACGGTTGCCGAGGTCCTGCAGGGGCTGACCGACGAGGGGTCGCGGCTTGCCCAGCTCAGCCTCGGTGACCGCACCGTGACGAGCAGTTTCGCAATCAGCTGCCGCGCCCTGCCGTCGGCGGTGGTGGAGGTCTTCCAGGCCGCCGCGCTGATCCCGGGCGAAGACTTCTCGGCCGCCGCGGTCGCCGCGCTGCTCGGGTCCGAACAGCGCGCCGTCCGGGCGACGCTGGACCACCTCGTCACGGAGAACCTGCTCCAGCCCGGCGGTGCGGAGGGCCGTTACCGCTACCACGACCTGCTGCGTCTGTACGCGTTGCGAGCCGGCGAGACCCGGGAGACGCCCGTCGACCGTGGCGCTGCGCTGGCCCGGCTCTACACCTGGTACCTGACGCGGACCGCGTCGGCGATGACACTGCTCTATCCCGACATGGTGCGGCTGCCGATGGAGGTCGACCCGGCCGAGAACCCGTTTCCCGATGTCGATGCCGCGACGGCGTGGCTCGGCCAGGAGGCAGCGAACCTCGTCGCGGCGGTCGAAGTCGCCGCGACTGACGGTCATGGCGCACGGTCCTGGCAGTTGGCCGACCAGCTCCGCGGTTACTTCTTCGTCTCGGGAGACGTGGTCGCCTGGCTCGCGAGCGGGTCTGCCGGACTCGCCGCCGCGGAGGCCGCGGGTGACATGCGGGCTCAGGCCGCCATGCATCAGACTCTCGGGCAGGCGCACTGGGCGGCCGGGAAACATCATCTGGCCTCCGCCGCCTACCGTCGAGGCATCGCGGCTGCCCGCGGCAGCGGCTGGCTCGTCGGCGAGGCATACCTGTCACACAACCTCGGGCTCGTGCAGGCCGAGTTGGGCCACCCGGACGAGGCGCGGGATCTCTATCAGCGGGCACTGGACCTCGGGACGGGTCCCGAGTTCCACCACGTTCGTGCGGTGACGCTGAACGACCTGGGCACGCTGTGCCACGAACGGGGCCAGCTCACCGAAGCGGCCGGCTACCTGACGGCGGCCCAACGGTTGAACGAGAGATCGGCGCGCCACCTGTCGGCAATGGCGAACCGGCACAACCTGGCGATGGTGCTACGGCAGATGGAAGACTTCGAGCCCGCGCGTGCCCACTTCGCGGCCGCACTCGACTACTACCGTCGCACCGGGTCGACGCTGCGGGAGCTGTCGGTGCTCGACGAGCTGAGCCAACTCGACCGCCAGCTGAACGAGTGGGTGTCCGCGGCACACAACGCCGCCGAGGCGCTGCGGCTGGCCAGGAAGCTGCGCAACCTGCGGGCGGAGGCTGCCACCCTCAACACACTGGCCTTCGCGTTGTTGGGAAGCCGGGCTGTCGACGACGCCCGCACACGGTTCACCGAAAGCCTGTCGATCAGCCGGAAACGCGGCTTCCAGTATTTCGAATGCCAGGCGGCCATCGGCCTCGCCGAGGCCGCACTGCTCGAAGGCGCGGCCGAGGAGGCCTACGGGACGGCGAAGGACGCCGTCCTCATCGCCTCCCGCAACGCCTACCGGGTACTGCACGGCGACGCCCTCCTCGTGCAGGCCAAGGCGGCGGTCCGGCTGGGTGAACCGGACACGGCCCGGCAGCACTGCGAGGCTGTCCGGGAGCTGCTCGGGACGACGTCGCTTCCGGACCGGGCGCGCGAGTGCGAAGCGATCGAGGCACTGCTGACGCACCTGCCACGGCGGCGGGACCCGGTGGTGTCCGGGTCCCGCCGTGGTGGGTGTGGTGGTCAGATGCCGTAGACGAATTGGGTGTCTACGGGGCCGCCGTTGTTGGTGTTGCGGAGGTAGACGGTGTT